>NZ_JAGWCU010000037.1:0-34744 GCF_020657755.1 Clostridioides sp. ZZV15-6388
TTGTACATCAGTTCTTACATTAACATTGCCTGCTTTTAAATTTTCTCCAATAGTAAGCCCTTTGTCTTTTAAAACATATTCAAAAGTCATTAATGGAACTCCACCTTTTCTACCACCTAATATTTCTTTACCTTTCAAATCATCGTAGGAGAAATTAGGCATTTTTTCTCTAGCAACTAAGAAACTCCCATCTCTTTTAGTTAATTGAGCAAAGTTTACAGCATAATCGTTTTTGTTTTGATTATATACATATATGGAAGCTTCAGGACCCATTAAGCCTACATTTGCTTCACCTGAAATTAAAGCTGCCATAGTTTTATCCGCACCTTGAGTATTTATAAGGTCAACCTTTATTCCTTCATCCTCAAAGAATCCTTTTGTAATAGCAGCATATTGTGGAGCATAAAAAACAGAATGAGTAACTTCTGCAATAGTTACTTTATCTAAATCTTTAGCTGAAGCAGAGTTATCATTTTTATCGTTAGAGTTAAAATCACATCCAGTTAAGCATATTGTACTCATAACAATAGAACTTGCAATTGCGATTATTTTTTTAAACATAATAAATACCTCCTATAAGACATCCGAATAATATATAATATTAAATATTTATTGTAGTTGTTACAAAAATATATATATATAGAATTTATTTCTACAAGAAGTTAAAAATAATTTTTATGTTTGACTTTCAAGTAATCAACTATATTAAATAGATTGTATTGATTATTTGTAAATTAAGATATAAAATTAAAACAGTAATATTTTTATATAAATTATATAGGCATAAAGTTTATTAATAATAGATATTAAATTAATCCATATAAACAATAATTTAATTCTATAAATTTAAAAATATTTTTATGTAAGGTAGTGAAAGTTTACATTTTATAATCTAACGAATATAGTTAAACAAGTACAGTTAAAATGGAGGAAATTAAATGAAACAAAATAAATATGACAATGATGAATTTTTTGGCAAATACAGTAATATGGACCGCTCTAAAAAAGGGCTTGAAGGTGCTGGAGAATGGCACACTCTAAAAAAAATGTTACCTGACTTCGAGGGAAAACGAGTATTAGATTTAGGATGCGGTTTTGGATGGCACTGTCAATATGCAGTTGAAAATGGTGCAGAGTCTGCTATTGGAATTGATATTTCAGAAAAGATGCTAAAAGAAGCAAGAAATAAAACAAAATCTGATAATATAAAATACATATGTATGCCCATTGAAGATATAGATTTCCCAAAAGATTGTTTTGATGTAGTAATTAGTTCTTTGGCTTTTCATTATATTCAATCATTTGAAGAGATATGTAAAAATATAAGCAATTGTCTTTCAAGCGGAGGAGATTTTGTATTTTCGGTTGAACATCCTATATTCACTGCATATGGAACTCAAGAATGGTACTGTGATAAAGATGGAAACAATTTACACTGGCCGGTAGATAACTATTTTACAGAGGGACTTCGAAAATCAAATTTTTTAGGTGAAGAAGTTATAAAATATCATAAAACATTAACTACTTATCTAAATACTTTAGTTAAAGCTGGATTTGAGATATTAGAAATCATTGAACCTCAACCAGAAGAGAAATTATTAAATACAATTTCTGAAATGAAAGATGAATTACGTAGACCTATGATGTTACTTGTTTCTGCAAGGAAAAAGTAATAAAAAATAGTGGAATTTTGGTTGCAAGTGATTATGGGCAAATTGGAGCAAACCTGGATGGTAATCTGCCATTGCTCTGCTATGCGGATTAAGTGGGCAAAAAAATGAGGAATATGTGGTTTGTTTCAGCTAACAGACTACATAGTAGTATAAACTAAAGGATGGTGAAAATAAATGAAACGGATATTTTTGGTTGAGGATGATAAGGCAATTGCTAAAAATCTTATGCTTTTGCTGCAATCGGAGGGATTTACAGTCACCCACGCTCCTACGCGAGGTGAAGCTATTGTCACACTTGCCAGTAATAAATTTGACTTGGCATTGATTGATATTTCCTTGCCTGATGGAAATGGCTTTACAGTTTGCACGGAAATTAAAGAAATTCAAGATATTCCCGTTATCTTTCTGACAGCTTCAGGCGATGAGGCGAGTGTTGTTACTGGACTGAATATAGGGGCAGATGACTATATAACCAAGCCTTTTCGTCCGCGTGAATTGATTGCGCGAATTGCAACTGCCCTACGAAAAAGTGGACGTTCAGAATCGGCTTTTGAAATCTGTGGGCTTCATGTAGATATGGCAAGTGGTGTCGTGAAAAAAAATGGCAATGAGGTTTTTCTTTCAGCTTTAGAATACCGCTTGTTGTTGGTTTTTATCAGTAACCCAAAAAGTATTATTACAAGAAGCAGGCTACTTGACGAATTATGGGACGCGGCGGGTGAGTTCGTCAATGATAATACATTGACTGTGTACATAAAGCGCTTGAGGGAGAAGATAGAGAGCGACCCAGCAAACCCACAAATAATTCTGACCGTTCGTGGTACAGGATATAGATTGGGGGGCGGTTATGCTTCGGAATAGTGAGTTTAAGAAGTTTGCCATTTTATTCTCTTTAATGGCTGTCACCACTGTAACACTTGGATTTGCAATAAATATGGCGGCGGGAATCCTTGCCATTGCTTCTGTTACTGCTTTTGGTGTAGCGTTTTTCTCTTTTACCAAAGCTCGATATGAAAGCATTGCACAGATTTCAAATCAAATCGATCTTGTGCTTCATAATGATGACCATCTGTATATTGGTGAATCGGATGAAGGCGAACTTTCCATTCTGCACAGCGAGATAACAAAAATGACGCTGTGTATTCGGGAACAAAATGATGCGCTAAAAAAAGAAAAAGAACATCTTGCCGATTCGTTAGCTGACATAGCCCACCAACTCCGCACACCTCTCACATCCGCGAACATTATTCTGTCATTGCTATCAAATAACCCTGATGAAAATCAACGAAAAGCATTAGTGCGGGAAACAGAGGAATTATTTGTACAGATGGATTGGCTGATTACTTCCCTATTGAAATTATCTCGCTTGGACGCAGGTATTGTAGTTTTCCAAAGCGAGCAGATAGATGTGAACAACTTGATATGCAACTCACTTCGACCATTTCTAATCCCAATTGAACTGCATAACATTGCTTTGCAAATAGACGTGCCTAAAGGAATGATTATTCAGGGCGATTCAGGTTGGCTTTCGGAAGCAATTCAAAATATTCTCAAAAATTGCATAGAAAGTGCAGGTGATAGTGGGAAGATTGAGATTGTTTGTGAGGACAACCCACTGTTTACTGAAATTGCTATCCATGACAGTGGAACAGGCTTTGAAAAAGAAGATTTACCCTACTTGTTTGACAGGTTTTATCGTGGGAAAAACTCAGAAGCCACAGGATATGGAATTGGATTGGCTCTCTGTAAGATAATTATAACACGTCAGGGGGGGACGATTACCGCAAAAAATCACCAACAAGGTGGCGCGATATTTGTCATTCGTTTCCCAAAGTGACTAATCTCTCACCTGAAAGTCACAGAGATGTAAGTTGAAAGTTATATTATATGGGTAAACCATAAGAAAGGAGACTTACATAATGGAGTTCTTAAAAATTGAAAATCTATGCAAGGTCTACGGCAAGGGCGAGAACCAAGTTACTGCACTTGACAATGTTTCACTTACAATAGAAAAGGGGGAGTTTACCGCAATCATAGGTTCATCTGGCTCTGGAAAATCTACATTGCTTCACATCATCGGTGGAGTGGACGTACCAACAAGCGGAAAGGTGTATTTGGACGGGCAGGATGTATACGCCCAAAGCAATGAAAAGCTAGCCATTTTCCGAAGACGACAAGTCGGTCTGATTTACCAGTTTCACAACCTAATTCCCACTCTGAATGTTGTGGAAAACATCACTTTACCTATACTGATGGACAAGCGAAAGGTCAACGAGGAACGCTTGAATGACTTGATGAATCTGCTTGGGCTAAAAGACCGTAAAACACATTTACCCAATCAGCTTTCTGGAGGTCAGCAACAGCGAGTTTCCATAGGACGTGCTTTGATGAACGCTCCAGCGGTCATGCTTGCTGACGAACCCACAGGCAGTTTGGATAGCCGAAATGGTCATGAAATTATCAATCTACTGAAATTAAGCAATAAAAAATATCGTCAAACCCTTATCATCGTCACACATGACGAAAATATAGCCTTGCAAGCAGACCGCATTATCTGCATATCAGATGGCAAAGTGACACGAGATGAGAGGAGGTAGATAGATCATGAACATTTTCAATAAAGTTGCTCTGCAAAACATGAAAAAGAGACGCACACGAACGATTGTAACGGTTATCGGAGTTGTTCTGTCTGCTGCCATGATTACAGCAGTTGCTACACTTGCTATTTCCCTGCAAAACTATATGGTAAATGGCTCGATTGAGAAGTATGGCGATTGGCACGTCGAGTTTCTGGACGTTAATCCCTCTTTCGTACAGGAACAGACAGGAAACGATGAAGTTGCAAATACCGCAACATTTGAAAATATTGGCTATTCAACGCTTGATGGTAACAGAAATCCGAGCAAGCCATATCTTTTTATAGCCGGATTCAGCAAAGAAGCCTTTGATACTTTGCCTATAACTTTGATTTCTGGAAGATTACCTGAAAACAGTGATGAGATTCTTGTTTCTGGGAAAGTTGCAACAGACGGTGGCGTCAAATTCGCGGTGGGTGACACTATTTCCTTGCCCGTGGTAAACCGTATGAATGGAAATAAGAAGCTTAGTCAGAGTGATCCATATACTGCTGGGGATGAAACTCTTGTGTCACAAGGCGAGAGAAGCTATACAGTTGTTGGGACCTACCGAAAGCCTGTATTTGAGGAATCTTCCGCACCAGGATACACATTGATAACCAAAGCGGATGCACAAGTCAAATCGGACAGCCTCAGCCTGTTTGTCACGTTGAAAAATCCACATCAGGTTCATTCCTATACAAGAAGCACTGGAGACCATGCTTACGTTTTAAATGATAATGTGTTGCGTTTTATGGGCATTTCCGACAACAACTTGTTCAATATGCTTTTGTACTCAGTTGGGGGTATTGTAGTCGCCATAATCATGCTCGGCTCGATTTTTCTAATCTATAATTCGTTTAACATGTCGTTGAACGAACGCACACAGCAGTTCGGAATCCTTTCATCTGTTGGAGCAACAGCAAAGCAGCTACGTAATTCGGTGCTGTTTGAGGGTCTTTGCATTGGTGCTGTTGGAATACCGATTGGTGTTGCGGTTGGTATAGTCAGTATTGGGCTTGTGATTTCTGTTATCGCAAAAAATTTTGCAAATGTTCTCTACACCAACGTCTCTTTGACCTTGACGTTGTCCATCCCCGCAATCGTCGTTGCGGCAGTGGTCAGCATGGTTACCATCTTAATCTCGGCTTATATTCCGGCCAGAAAGGCCGCTAGCAAACCAGTGATGGAGTGTATTCGCCAGACGAACGAGGTAAAAATCGAATCCAAAGCCGTGAAAATATCAAAGCTCGCACAGCGTATTTACGGTCTGGAGGGAACTCTTGCACTGAAAAATTTTAAAAGAAACAAGAAACGCTATCGTAGCATTGTATTGTCGCTTGTTTTAAGCATAGTGCTGTTCATATCAACTAGTGCTTTGGTAGCAGATCTGAAACGGGTTTCAAATCAGGCGTCAGAGGTTACTGACCAGGACATCATTTTTTCCACACATGATATGAATGACAGCAAAATGCTACAGCTTTACGATAAACTGAAGACTGCCAATGGTGTTTACGAAGGCTTGTATCAAGAACTTATGACCTATTCATGCGTTGTTAAAGTAAGTGAACTTACAGATGATTACTTGAACTATGAGGGTTCACATTCGCCACATGAAACGGTTGATATGCCAGTAGATATACAGTTTCTTGATGACAGTACTTATCTCAATATTATCAAAGATTTGGGGTTGCCAAAAGAAGAATATACTGGGCAAAATGCAAAAATGATTGCCGTTTCCATGATGGTGGAGGATGACCATACTATTGATATCTTCACAAATTCTTCTACGAATGTTGACCTTACTCCTGAAACCAATGACGATTCAAAGGTGTCCAAGAGACAAAATGTAAACATTGCGTTTGTCAAAACCGTGCCACCAGATTCTCCCCCAGGCATCAGAAACTCCAAGATGAGAAAAGCCTCCTTCAGAGTGCTGGCACCTTATTCTGTCAAAGATGCGTTTGAGACTCCAAATGCTTCTACAGGAATTAAAAGTCTGAGCTTTCAATCAAAGAATCCCACTCAGTCAGTTGCAGAAATGGAGAAAATCATCGAGAGTGAGGGGATTACAGCCGAGTACAACCTGTACAATATGTATGGAATGATGGACGAAAACCGCAATTACATCTTCATTGCCAACGTGTTCGCCTATACTTTTATCATTATGATCTCACTGATTGCAGTCGCCAATGTGTTCAACACAATTTCCACAAATATTAAGCTGCGCCGTCGTGAGCTTGCCATGCTTCGCTCTGTGGGAATGTCTGAACGCGATTTCCAGAAGATGATGAATTTTGAGTGTGCCTTTTATGGAATGAGGGCTCTACTCTTTGGACTTCCTATAGCGGTAATTTCTTCCTGGCTAATTCATAAAGGAATGGTCACGGATGATATAGATTTTGTACTTCCATGGGCCAGCATCGGAATCAGCGTATTTGTCGTTCTCTTTATAGTGTTCATTACAATGTTGTATGCCATTAGTAAGATAAAAAGAGAAAATATTATTGATGCACTTAGGGATGATATGACTTAATAGAAAATTAAAGAAATATCTGTGTGATTGAGTTCAAATGATTCACAATCGTTCTGAAAGGCGATTTAGACATTGAAAATACAGAATTCATAATATAGAAGTAATGTGAATTAGATTAGGGGTTCTTATGAACCCCCTTTCTATTTTTTGTATGAAAAAGGAGATAATTCAAATTTTTATTTTGAGACATCCCCTTTATCTATTTTTTATTATATGTAAAATAATAATCTTATACCTCTACATAGTATATTTCATTTCCATTTTCTTCTATAAGCTTTTTTAAATCTTTAAACTTTAAAAATACAGTAGCAGTATTGTCATTTGGATGTATACCTATTTTATCCATTTTTAATAAATCTTTATCAAATACAATTTTTACAATAGCATCGGTATCATTTAATATACCAAAAGGTGTTACAGCTCCCTTAGTAAGTTTTAGATATTTTTCAAGTCTTTCTTCAGAAGCAAAACTAAGAGGTTTACTATCAATTTTTTGGCGTATATCCTTTAAATCTGCTTTTTTATCCTTACCTAAGACAACTAAAAAGTGCTCTTTACCCTTAGAATCGCGAAGGAATAAATTTTTTACAACAAACTCCATTTGTAGTGTTTTTAATTGTTCCATTTCATCAATTGTATAGACTGCAGGATGATTTACAATTTCATAAGATATATTTAATTCATCCAATTTTTTATATACTTCTTGTTGAGCGTTCATAATTTCCTCCTATTGGTAATTTATTTGATATATAAAAATAATATTATCAAATTTTAGCCCCTATAGCTTTGCGTCACTAGATTTCCCTAGTTTTGCCTAATTTCATTTTAATTCTTACTATTATAATAATTCAGAATATATTTTTTTTCAAGTAAAAAATTATATATATATAATATAAGCTTTAAAAACTAAAAATTTTCCAAAAATAATTTGAAAATAGAGACTTAGTTACCATTTATAAATCATATAAAAAGAGGTTATATAAAGTCAGATATGAAAAAACTATATTATACTATCTTTTCTTTTTGGAATAAACTATACTTTAAATATAGATATTTAATTTTAATAATTTTAGCAGTAAATTATCTTAGAAAGGAATGTGCTTTATATGTCTACAGACAAAGTTGTTGGAATCATAGATGAAGAATTAGCTGAACTTGCTGGAATTAAATATACTGGTAAAATTTATGCTTCTTCTGGTGTTATAAAACATATAAAGAAAAAACATAGAGGTCAATTAAGTAAAGACATTTTTAACGATATACTAGAAACTATAAAAATAGTGCTCAAATCTCCTGAGTATATAGGAAGCCATCCTAAAAAACCTGGTAAAAGTGTAGAATTTGTAAAAAAACTTGATGATTATATATTAGTTGCTACAGAACTAGATACAAAAAAGGGATATCTATATGTCTCTTCATTATATGCCATAAAAGAAGCAAAATTAGAAAGTAGAATTAGTAGTGGAAGAGTATTGCAATATGATAGTTAACATAATATTATTAATTTTTCCTAAAGGATTGAAAAATATTGTCAAATAGGTTATAATATAAATATATATGTAAATATTTATTAATTAGATTTGAGGTTGGAAAAGGCACCCAATACGCTGCTTATAGAGTAGTTAATAGAGATGCAGGATACGCCGCCCTGCCAAGTCTAATTAAATTTAAAAGAGAGGATTAATTCCTCTCTTTTTGTTTTTTTAAATTAATTTATTTAAAAGGGTGAAAAAATATGTGGATATTTAGCACAAAATAAATACTAGAAAGAATTTTTTATTAGTTTTTAAAAATTTAGTTAGAAACTATATCATTATGGAAAAAAATGTATTATAATATGTAGAAATATTATAGTAAGGAGCGATTGGATATGAGTTTATCAAAAAAAATAGAAGATAAAAGAAAAGCTAAACAAAGAGCTGAAAAAGCCAAACAAGCTAAAATTGCAACAGCTGGTGTCGTATTAGGAGCTGTTACTGGTGCAGTTGGAGGAGTATTACTAGCACCTAAATCAGGAAAAGAAACAAGAGAGGATATAAAGGGTGCATCTCAACAAATTGCTGATAAAATAAACATGAAAACCGTGGATGCAAAATGTAAAATATCTGAAAAATTAGAAGACAGAAAAGGAAATTTCATTGAATCAAAGCAAAAAATAAGAAATTATATAGATAATAAAAAACGAGTTGAAGATTCTAGCGAGGAAGATAGAGTAATAGACATTATTGAGCCAGTAAGTGCCACTGAGGAATAATAATGAATAACACAATAACAATTAATATTAGTATAATATATGTATTATTAGCTATACTTGGGTGTATCGCTTTAATTTATTTAATTATTGTACTTGCTAAATTACATAAGATTTTAAACAATGTTGGAAATGTATTAAATGAAAATACTCAAAATATAAATACAACTTTAAATAATCTTCCTAGTGTTGTAGATAGTTTTGGAGAAGTAGGCGAGAATATGAAAGATGTAACAGAAGCTGTTACTGAAGTTACAGCAGACTTTCTTGTTACTAAAGATAGTGTTAAATCAAACATGGATGTCATAGTTGATATATTAACTATAATTAAAAATGTTTTTTCAGATAAAAAATATTAATACTATAAGCTTTAGTATTTCTGTAAATTTAAAACCTTACTAAACTAATTTTTTAGAAAATATTTTATAAAGTGTGAATAAATAAAGATGTATCTATTGATGAATAAACATAATAAGTAGATACATCTTTTTATTATATTTTTTGTAAAATAAACAATATTTAAATATTATTTATTTTATAATTTACCTATTTGTCTTAATGCTAATTTTACAGTTTCATATCTATCAGCACCATTTATTATTACATCACCTTTTACAAGATTATTAGCTTCTCCACCTACAACATAAACTTTTTTGCCTAAGCCTTGTTTATAGCTAGATGCTTCTACTACTAAAGCATCTTTCAATTGCCAGTATAAAATTTGAGCAGCAATTTTATCAGCGTCACCCTTATAAACTATTACATTTTCATACACTTTATCTCCCCCTTGAGAATTTGATATAGATTTATTTAATATTCCTTCTGCTATTAATTTAGCAACTTTATCTTTATTATTAACATAGTAATCTGTATCTACTTTACTATCTACAAAGCATACTTCTATTAATATTGCTGTTGCGTTAGTGTGATTAAGCCAATAAAGACCTCTAACATCAGCCTTTGCACCCCTATTTTTAAATACCGTAGCTAATTTAGAATTTACTTTTTCTGCATAGGTCTTTCCATTATTGCTTTTATATATTGTTTCTGTACCTTCTGGAACTGAAGTTATGACATTTGCATTAAAATGAATTTGAACAGCTAAATCAGTTTCTTGCTTATTTGCTATAGCACATTGGTCAGCTAAATGATTATCTGACTTATCAACCCTTCCTGTATAAACAGTAGCCCCGCCTAATTTAAGCCATTTAACTACTAAGTCACTTATTATTCTTGTCTCTTTACCTTCGTTTATATATCCAACAGCTCCTGTGCCTTTTCCAGTTAAAGTGTGCCCTGGTATTACTACTACCTTCAAATTATACATCTCCTTTATGATTAAATTTAACTTCTATTTAATATATGCGCTATTTAAAATTTTGTTTCTTTTTATACTTTAATTATCTAATATAAAGTATTTTGTAAAATTATAGAATAATAGGTAGTAAGTATTAAAATTGCAGTTTTGTATATAACACATTGCTTGATTGTAATAATCTCAAGGCATATTCATCCATCCTATATCCAGTTTTATAGTAGATATGTTTAATTCCAGATTGAATTATAGCCTTAGTACAATTTAAACAAGGAAAATGAGTTACATAAATAGAACAATCTTTAACTGGTATACCTTCTTTTGCACAATAATAAAGTGCATTTTGTTCAGCGTGAATGGTCCTGATACAATGTCCTTCTCTCATCTCGTGACCAACTTCACTACAGTGCTTATCTCCAGATATGCTACCATTATATCCAGTAGATACGATTCTATTTTCTGAATTGACGATTATTGCACCCACAGAAGCTCTATCACAAGTACCTCTTTCAGCTACTGTCTCACATAATCTCATAAAATACTCTTGCCATGAACATCTATTTTTAAGTTTATTTTCCAAACTAAATACCTCCAAATCTTATATTTAATATATAAGATTTATACCTTAAAAATAGTATTAAAAACAAATTTATTTTATAGCTAAAAGTATAAAAGATAAAATAAACTTCAAATTATTTTTTTAATAATTAAATTCTATTACATTAAACTTTTTTATAAAAATTTCATCATAAAATATGAAAACTGTTTTAATCAAATCAAGACAGTTTTTTATAATCAAAATTTATAATACAAGTTCATATTTTTCTTTAAACTCTTTTACAGCTTCAGGCCATGCCTTTTGTTCTGTAATACCTTTTTCTTTAGCTATTTTAATTGCAATTTCTCTTATCATTGCAGCTCCTTCTAATATTCCCATTTTCAATCTCCCTTCAAATATCTTTTTGTATAGAATATAAATAGTGCTGAAATTTCTTACATATTACATCTACAATATCTATACAACATATAACTTATGAATTCCTTTTATTTTCATACGCCTTTAACCGACATATAATTATATGCATTAAGCCTTAAAATTATGAATTTGATAGTAATTATTTTTTGTCTTTCATATACAATTGTGTAAGTTGCAAAATAGGGTAATCGGTATTTTAATTGTTCTATTACTTTATAATATACTCAATAAAAAATAAGATTGTATGACACATTTCCAGATATTATAGAAAGATGAATTGTGCTATTGGATTTATGTAATAAAATCAGTAAAAATCTAACTTGTTTTACTGATTTTATACACTAAAAACTGTAGGTAAATTTGTTTTATATTTCTCACAAATATTCCTACAGTTTCAAATATTAAAGTTATATAGTTATAATTTTTTGATTTTACAATTAGAGTACTTCTAAAAAACTATCCTATAGTATATAAATACTAGTATGATTAAATTTACTAAATAAGATTTTTTATTTATCTAGAATTGTATATTTTTTCGATAATGTTGACTACAGCATACATTGCCCATGCACAAATAGCTAATACAAATACGCCCATCATTACCAAATCTAGCTTAAATACTTGACTACCATAAACTATCAAGTATCCTATTCCATATCTTGATACCAAAAATTCTCCTACTATAACACCTACCCAAGCCATACCAATATTAATCTTAGTTAAGTTTATTAAATTTCCTGTATTTGCAGGTAATATAAGTTTAAATAGGATTTGTGATTTGCTAGCTCCAAAGCTCTTTAACATCTTAATTTTTTCTTCATCTATATTAATAAAGTAATTATAGGCTGAAAGTATGGTAACAACAACAGAAATAGTTACAGCTGTTACTACAATTCCTTCTATTCCAGCACCAACCCAAACTATAATTATAGGAGCTAAAGCAGTCTTAGGAAGAGCATTTAAAACTACCAAAAATGGGTCTAATATTTTTGATAATTTTTCTGACCACCAAAGAGCAATTGCTACTAGAATACCTAAAACAGTTCCTATAACAAGACCAAGAACTGTTTCATATACAGATACTCCAATATGTTTAAATAGTTGGCCACTAGATGCATATTGAATAAACAAATTGTAAATATCACTTGGTTTACTGAATAGAAAAGTATTTATAACATTTAAATCAGCTAAAATCTCCCAAATTATAATAAAACCAATTAAAATTAATAGTTGATAAAATAATACATTTCTTTTTTCTCTTTTTACACCTTTAATATAGTTTATATATCCTTCAGATCTTTTATTAAGCCTCATGTGTATCTAGCTCCTTCCATAATATGTCGAAATACTTTTGAAAATCGGGAACCTTACGTGTTTTGAGAGGCGTTTTTGTTCCATCCATATTAAGTTCAATGTCATAAATATTTTTTATAGTAGCTGGTCTTTTAGATAGTATTGCAACTTTATCTGATATGCTTATTGCTTCTGCCATCACTACAGAAGTGCGACCTATCAGACAACAGAAACTAAGTCATCCATGTCAGCACCCATATAAACAATACTAAGAGTACCACTAGAACTATCCCAAACTATAGAATCAACAAGAGTAGAAAGCAATAACTTCTTATTATCCAGATTAGCATTAT
This sequence comes from Clostridioides sp. ZZV15-6388, assembly GCF_020657755.1. Classification (NCBI taxonomy): domain Bacteria; kingdom Bacillati; phylum Bacillota; class Clostridia; order Peptostreptococcales; family Peptostreptococcaceae; genus Clostridioides; species Clostridioides sp. ZZV15-6388. Next base: position 13,013 of record NZ_JAGWCU010000037.1, read on the forward strand.
CAACCATATCATTAAACTTTTCTAAATTACTAACAACAATATCTAAATTAACACTGGCATTTTTAATATCAACACTTTTATCTTCTAAGTTTCTAAACCTAACCTTTAATTCTTCAATTTCATTATTTAAACTTTCAATCTGAGAGATAATATAATCAGAAGCAACACTACCAGTATTTTTAGCAAGCTCCATAACCAAATTCCCAATGCTCTTTTCCTTATCCTCAATAGAATTCCTAAATAAATCAATCTCATTTTTAACGCTATTTGATACATCATCAACTTTAATCTTATTTTCATGAAAAGCATCTATAATAGATTCAACATTACAATTTTTAATTCTTTCAATAATAATATCTTCAACTAAAGGCCCATTAAGATTTTTACAATTACAGGCATCAACACCGAGATTCTTTTTAGTACCACATACATAATAATACTTTAATTCTTCATCAGTTCGTTTACCTTTATAAGTAATTCTCATATTAGAACCACACTTAGAACATTTTAAAAGTCCTGATAATAAAGCAACTTTACCAGTAGCAGTTCTTGGACTCTTATCACGATTAGCATCAAGTAAACCTTGAACTTCAAGCCAAGTAGTAGAATCTATAATTCCTTTATGTTTAGCAATAGCTGCTATAGGTGTAGATGTATTTTTAGCATAAGTAAGTATTCCACATTCATTATCAGGAGTACCGATAACTTCCATATTGTTATTTCTAAGATATTCTACAACAACATCATTAGCTTTCACATAAGCAGGACTTCTAAGTATACCAGATAATGAACTAGGGTCAAATTTACCACCACGAGGACCCTTTATTCCATTGTGATAAACATATTTGTATAATTGAGATAGAGACCTAAGTTCTAGATACTTAGCATAAACTATTTTAACAACTTCCATTTCACCATCACTAACTTCTAACTGATACATGCTTCTTTCTTTTAGGTTTTCATCTAAGTATTTAATCTTTTTACTGCTAAATCCATGAGGAGTTTTACCACCTAGCCATCTTCCAGTACGAGCAAGTTCATACATATTATCTTTTATACGTTCAGCTATTGTTTCTCTTTCAAGCTGTGCAAATACACTAGATATAAACATCATAGCTCTTCCCATTGGGGTAGAAGTGTCAAATTGCTCTTTGATAGATATAAAAGATATATCTAGTTTATTTAGTTTTTCTATTAAAGTAGAGAAGTCAGATACATTTCTTGATATTCTATCTAATCTATAGCACACAAGATAATCAAACTTTTTTGCTTTCGCATCTTGCATCATTTTCTTAAATTGAGGTCTATCTATATTACCACCGCTAAAGCCTTCATCTTCATATATTAAAAAATCTTTTATACCAACAGACTTAGCATAGTCCATACATAGTTGTATTTGATTTTCTATAGATTCACCTTTACCAGTAAACTTTGATTTTCTTGAATAAATTGCAGCTTTCAAAATTAAAACCTCCTATAAGTTAGGTAGTTATTTATATTGTATTCAATGCTAAAAAAATACCATAACTTTTAACAATATCATAAATCTATTCTTTATAATATATGACTACTTATTTCTTTTATTTCTTTGCTTTTCAAATTCTAAATCAGTTTTATCAGTCTATTAGGTTTTACTTCTATATCACGAAAAATCTAGTAAATAATCAGCAGATACATTAAATTTAGTACTTAGTTGTATCAGGACAAATCTATAACTTCATAAACTAATATAAAAAGTTATAATCTAAATGATTTTATAAGGAAGAATTTTTAAAATTAAGGCTTATAGCAAAAACTTTGTAGGAGGTTTGTGTATGGAAATCAAAGTTATAGAGATTTTTCCTAAAGATGAGGCTAAACTTAATGAAATAGAAATGGCTAAAGCTAGATGGTTTGTAAATATAGTAAGCAAAAAATATTCTAAAGAAGTTTTGGATAAAGCTTTTAATACTTTAGAAGAAGACTTAAAAGTAAGTAAAACTGATGTATAAATTTCGATTATTGATTTAGAAAATTAAAGATTAAATATAAAAAAGAGATATGCAAATGAGATATGCAAATGAGAAAATACCTAGATGTATTTTATATACTATTAACTTGACATTAGATTAATCAAATAGTATATTTTAATATAACACAATGAAGTGTTAAAAGAGCAAAGGAGCTCCATAGATTTTATCTATGGAGCTTTTTTGTGCATTGAATTTAAGGAGGAGATAAATTTGAATAACTTTGAAATTAAAACCAAAATAAAATTTGGAGAAGGAGCATTAAAAGCACTACAAGAATTAAAAGATAAACATGTATTAATAATAACAGACCCATTTATGGTTAAATCAAAAACAATAGATAAAATAACATTTAACTTAATAAATTCAACATATCAAGTTTTTGAAGAAATAGTACCAGACCCACCAATAGAAACAATAGTAGCAGGAGTAGAAAAATTTAAATCTATGAATCCAGATATAATAATAGCATTAGGAGGAGGTTCTGCGATAGATGCTGCAAAATCTATAATGGATTTTTCTAAAAAAATATTAAATGCTACTGATATAGAATTTATAGCAATACCAACAACAAGTGGAACAGGTTCAGAAGTAACATCATTTTCTGTAATAACAGATAATCAAAAAGGGTGTAAATATCCATTAGTAAGTGATGATTTACTTCCAAATATAGCAATACTAGACCCAGAACTTGTAAAAACTGTACCAAATTTTATAACAGCAGATACAGGTATGGATGTATTAACACATGCAATAGAGGCTTATGTATCCACAAATGCTAATGATTTTTCTGATGCACTTGCTGAAAAAGCTATAAAATTAGTATTTAAATATTTATTAAAAGCATACAAAGATGGAAATGATATAAAAGCTAGAGAAAAAATGCACAATGCATCTTGTTTAGCAGGTATGGCATTTAACCAAACATCACTTGGTATAAATCATTCTATAGCGCATGTATTAGGCGGAAAATTTCATATACCACATGGAAGAACAAACTCAATATTACTTCCACATGTTATAGAATATAATTCATCAATAATAGGATATACCAACATAGCTTACTCAGATACAGCTATAAAATATGCACAAATAGCAGAATTAGTAGGATTTGGTAATGGTAATATAAGAATAGCTGTTAAAAACTTAGTAAATGAAATAAAGAAACTGCAAAAAGAAATGAATATGCCAACTAAATTGACAGAGTGTAAATTAAGTTTAGAAGATATAATTAATGAAGAGAGAGAAATAGCAAGGCTTGCCATAAAAGATACTTGTACATTAACCAACCCTAAGGTACCAACTGAAGAGGATATAATAAACATATTAAATAATATTAAATAACTACATTTTATTACATGTAAACATAATATTATACAAATAGGGAAAATGTTTTTAAAAATATAAATTATATATTGACAAATATAAAGCAGAAAACTATAATAAAAGTATCACAAAGGTGTGATATTTTAGTAAAAAAGCAATGGAGCTTCTTAGGAATATTAATATTATTCTTATGGAGCTCCTTTTATTTTTAGCAAGTAATTTTTTAATAAACTATACTTAAAGAAAGCAGGGAATAAATTTGGCTGAAGAATCTAAGCAAAGAGTTATTCAAGAATATGTTCCTGGAAAACAGGTTACATTGGCACATATAATAGCCAATCCTAATGAAGATATATATAAGAAATTAGGATTAGTGCTTGATAAAAAAGATGCGATAGGAATACTCACAATAACACCAAGTGAAGCATCAATAATAGCAGCAGATGTTGCTACAAAATCTTCAAATGTATCTTTGGGGTTTATAGATAGATTTAGTGGTTCTGTAGTAATATCAGGTGATGTAAGTTCTGTAGAATCAGCATTAAATGATGTTTTAGAAGTTTTAGGAAATATGTTGAACTTCTCATCTACTAAAATAACAAGGACATAATAATACAATGAAAAATATAATTTTTATGGGAAAAACAGGAAGTGGTAAAACCACTTTGTGCCAAAAACTAGACCAATTGGAATTGAAATACAAGAAAACCCAATCAGTAGAACTTTACAATGATGCAATAGACACTCCAGGTGAATATATGGAAAATAGAAGCTTGTACAATGCATTGATAACAACATCTGTAGATGCAAAAATTATAGCAATAGTATATGATGCTACACAAGAAGAAAATTATATAGCACCAGGATTTGCAAGTATGTTTTGTAAAGATGTAATAGGAATTATAACCAAAATAAATATGTCTACTGAAGATGAAATTAATATAGCTTATGAACGATTATCACTAGCAGGAGCAAGTCAAATATTTAAAATAGATACAATTGATGGTATAGGACTTGAAAAATTGTTTGAATATCTAGAAAAATCTAAAAAAATAGACGAAATTTAGGGGAAAATATTTTTTTAACTCAAAACTATGATAGAATTAAATTAAACAGAGAGTTAAATAAAATATAAATTTAGCATTTTATAAAAACATAAAAAAATATATAAAACTATTTTAAGAAGATTTAATCTTTAAGTGAGGTAGGAACATGGGGAAAAAAATACTATTGGTTGATGATGAACCACTGTTAAGGATGGATATAAAAGATGTCCTAGAAAATAATGGTTATGAAATAATAGGAGAAGCATGCGATGGGTTTGAAGCTGTTGAAATGTGTAAAAAACATAAGCCTGATTTAGTTATAATGGATATAGAAATGCCAATTCTTGATGGTATAAAGGCAGGTAAAATAATATGTAAGGAAAATCTAGCAGGTGGAGTACTTTTATTAACTTCATTTGAAGATAAAGAATACATAGAAAAAGCTAAAAGTATAGGTGCTTATGGATATTTAGTAAAGACAGCAAGTGAAAAATCACTTATACCAACTATAGAAATGTGTTTAAATAAAGTAAATGAATTTGAAAGAATGAAAAAAGATTTAGAGAAAGTAAATTCTAAATTAAATGAAAGAAAGTTAATAGAAAGAGCAAAAGGTATACTTATAAGAGAGTTTAAAGTTTCTGAGGATGAAGCATACAATATAATAAGAAAATTAAGTATGGATAAAAGAACTTCAATGATGGAAATTGCTAAAATGATTATAATAGGGTACGATGATTAATACGATAAAAAAAATAGCAATTACACAAACATACTTAAATAAAAATGAAATTGAAAAAATTATAGAAGTATCAAAATCCTTAGATTTAATGGCTAACTTTTATGAGGCTGATGTTTTTATAGATGTATTAAGTAAATGTGATGATGAAGCAATTGTGGTGGCACATGGTAGACCTAAAGAAAAGTCATTATACTGTGAAAATGTTATAGGAAAAAAAGCTCTAATTGAAAATGAACCAGGAGTTATAAAGTGCTTAAATACTGGAGAAAGAGCGCGAGATATTAAGGCTTTAACACAAGAATATAAACTGGTTAAACAGAATATTCAACCAATAACATTGGATGACAAAATTCTAGCAGTATTAATAGTTGAAAAAGATATAAGTAGTGAAGTTAAAAATGAGTTTGACACTAATGAAGATGAAGAAAATAAAAATTCACATCAGTTTATAAAATTGATAGAAAATAATGACTTTTTAGTTGATAATTTAAATTCTGCTATACTTATATTTGATAAAAATGGAAAGCTGAAAATTAAAAATCGTATTGCAACTGACATGTATAAAAGTATTGGGTTTGAATGTGATATACAAGATATGCATTACAATGATTTATACATAGAGCATACAGTGTTTGAAGATATATTGATAGATGAGAATTATGATGAAACAAATGAAGTTTCAATAGGTAATATGTTTTTTAAAATAAAAACCATATACATCAAAGATGATGAATTTAAGGTTTGTAAAATAGTACAAGATATAAGTGATTTAAAACGAAAAGAAGAAGAACTAATTTTAAAAACAGTAGCTATAAGAGAAACTCATCATAGAGTAAAAAACAATCTTCACACAGTAATATCTATAATAAAAAAACAAAGTAGATTGTCTCAAAACGAGGAAGTTAAACAATGTCTAGATAATATAACAAATAGAGTGTTTGCAATTCTTTCAACTCATTACTTATTATCTAAGGAAATCGATAATAATATATCTATATTAGAAGGTATAAATTTATTAGTATCAAATATTCAAGGCGGATATCTGTTTAATAAAGATATCGATATATGTATAACAGGTGAAGACTTTAAAATTAGTGGAGAAAAAGCAACAGCCATACTTTTAGTTATAAATGAAGTACTACAAAACTGTTATGACCATGCTTTCAAGAATAGAGAACGTGGTAATATACAGATATTAGTAAATAAAGATAATGGTTTGAGAAATATCGCTATTATAGATGATGGAATTGGATTTGATAGTGATAATATAAATAAAAATAGTTTAGGAACATATATAATAGATAGTTATATAACTCAAATGCTAAAAGGAAGTATAAAAAGAAAGAGCAGTAAAAATGGAACCGAAGTGTTAATTACTATACCTACATAAATTAATATTAGATAATAACTCATCTACAAGGTAGTAGTTTTAATTGAGCAAAGAGGCTTAAAGTTATTAATAGATTAAGTTAATCAAATATATTTATAAAACTTATAAATATATTTGATTTAACAAATATTTATTATAGCTTTAAGCCTCTTTGCTTGTTTAAGACATACTTAAATTTTAGGAGGTGAGAAAATGAGAGAAGAATTATTAAGTGTTGGTATTGACATTGGGACAAGTACTACTCAATTGATTTTTTCTAAATTAATAGTAGAAAATACTGAATCAAATTTTTCGGTACCTAGGATAAGTATAGTAGACAAGGAAATTATTTATAAAAGTAAAGTTTATTTTACTCCTCTTATTTCAAACAAAGAAATAAATGGACAACAAATAAAAGAAATAGTTGAAAATGAATATAAAAAAGCAAATATATCTAAAGTAGATATACATACAGGAGCAGTAATAATAACTGGCGAAACAGCTAGAAAAGAAAATGCAAATGATGTACTTCATACTTTAAGTGGATTTGCTGGAGACTTTGTCGTTGCAACAGCAGGACCTGATTTAGAAAGTATAATATCAGGAAAAGGAGCAGGGGCTCATATTTATTCAAAAGAACATTCAACTACAATTGTAAATATAGACATAGGTGGGGGAACTAGTAACATAGCTTCATTTAAAAGGGGAGAAGTAACTGATACTGGGTGTTTGGATATAGGTGGAAGGCTTATAAAGGTAGATAAAGCAAGTAAGAAGATAACTTATATTTCGCCTAAAATAGATAAAATCATAAAAGATAATAACTTAAATCTTCAAGTAGGAACTGTAGCTACAATAGAAAATACAAAACCAATAGTTAATATAATGGTTAATTTATTAATGGAAAGTATAGGATTAAAATCTCAAACGCCTTTATTTGATTTTATAATAACTAATAAGTCAATAAGTATAGATGAAAAAATTAAAAATGTTTCATTCTCAGGTGGAGTAGCAGATTATATTTACTACAATGGAGAAGTAAAGAATTATTTTGAATATGGTGATTTGGGAATTTTACTTGGGCAAGCAATAAAAAATTGCGAATACCTTAAAAAAGTAAATGTAGTCAAATCAATAGAAACAATAAGAGCAACAGTGGTTGGTGCAGGTTCTCACACTACTGAAGTAAGTGGAAGTACAATAACCTACACTAGGGAGTCATTCCCAATTAAAAATTTACCAGTTTTAAAATTATCAGTTGATGAAGAGATTGGTACTTCAAAACAGATTAGTCAAGCCATAGAAAATAAACTTAACTGGTTCAAATTGGAAAATGATTTACAGAAAGTTGCTATAGCTATGATAGGCAAGAAAAATCCTACTTTTTTAGATATACAAGAGTATGCTAAAGGATTTGTAGATGGAATGAAACAAATTATAGAAAATAATTTGCCTTTTGTGGTAATCGTTGAAAATGATATGGCAAAGGTGCTAGGTCAAGCAATATATGCATTATTGAACTATAAAAAAGATATTGTTTGTATTGATAGTGTAAAGGTTGAAAATGGAGATTATATTGACATTGGAAAACCTATAGTTGAAGGTAAGGTTTTACCTGTGGTAATAAAAACATTAGTTTTTAATTAATAGAAGGGGGTAAGTAAATGATTTTAAAGACAAAATTATTTGGACGTACTTATCAGTTTAAAGGCTTATATGATGTAATGGCTAAAGCTAATGAAGAAAAATCAGGAGATAAATTAGCAGGTCTTGCAGCACAATCAGCTGAAGAAAGGATAGCAGCAAAAGTTGTTTTATCACATATAAAACTAGAGGATATAAGAAATAATCCTGCAGTAGCATATGAAGAAGATGAAGTAACAAGAATAATACAAGATGCTGTAAATGAAAAAGTTTATGCAGAAATAAAGGACTGGACAGTATCTGAACTTAGAGAATGGTTATTAGATTCAAATACTACAAGTGCTGATATAAGAAGAATATCAAGAGGGTTAACTTCTGAGATTATCGCAGCAGTTGCAAAACTAATGTCAAATATGGACTTAGTTTATGCTGCTAAGAAGATAAAGGTTACAGCCCACTGTAATACAACTATAGGAGAACATGGAACATTATCAGCAAGACTTCAACCTAATCATCCAACAGATGACCCAGATGGAATACTTGCATCGCTTCTTGAAGGTCTAACTTTTGGTATAGGAGATGCAGTGCTTGGATTAAACCCAGTTGATGACTCGGTTGAAAGTGTTACTAAAGTATTAAAAAGATTTGAAGAGGTAAAGCAAAAATATCAAATACCAACTCAAACATGTGTATTAGCCCATGTTACTACACAAATGGAAGCGATAAGAAATGGTGCTCCTGCAGATTTAATATTCCAATCTATAGCAGGTTCTGAAAAAGGAAATGAAGCATTTGGATTCAATGGCGATACTATAGAAGAAGCTAGACAATTAGCTTTAAAACACGGAACAGCTACAGGACCTAATGTCATGTATTTTGAAACTGGACAAGGTTCAGAATTATCTTCAGAAGCACATCATGGAATAGACCAGGTTACTATGGAAGCTAGATGCTATGGATTTGCTAAAAAGTATGAACCATTCTTAGTAAATACAGTTGTTGGATTTATAGGACCAGAATATTTATATGATGCTAGAGAAGTTGTAAGAGCAGGACTTGAAGACCATTTTATGGGTAAATTACATGGATTACCAATGGGTGTTGATGTTTGCTACACTAACCATATGAAAGCTGACCAAAATGATATGGAAAACTTAGCTATATTACTAACAACAGCAGGATGTACATACTTTATGGGAATACCTCATGGAGATGATGTTATGCTTAACTATCAAACAACAGGATACCATGAAACAGCATCACTTAGGGAAATGTTTGGACTAACAGCAATAAAAGAATTTGATGCTTGGATGGAAAAGATGGGATTCTCTAAAGATGGTAAATTAACAGATTTAGCGGGAGACGCATCTCTATTATTAGGATAGGAGGTATTTAGTATGAATGAGAAGGATTTAAAAGCATTAGTAGAACAGTTAGTTGGGCAAATGGTTGGAGAATTAGATACTAATGTTGTATCTGAAACTGTTAAAAAAGTGACTGAAGTTGTAATAGATAATGATGCTTGTATAGATGACATAACAGAAGTTGATATAAGAAAGCAATTGCTAGTAAAAAATCCAAAGGACGCAGAAGCTTATTTAGATATGAAGTCTAAAACGCCTGCAAGAATAGGTATAGGAAGAGCTGGTACTAGATATAAAACAGAAACAGTTTTAAGATTTAGAGCAGACCATGCTGCTGCACAAGATGCTGTTTTCTCTTATGTAGATGAAGAATTTATAAAAGAAAACAATATGTTTGCAGTAGAAACTTTATGTAGTGATAAAGATGAATACTTAACAAGACCAGATTTAGGAAGAAAATTCTCTCCAGAAACTATAAATAATATAAAATCTAAACTTGGAACAAATCAAAGGGTTTTGATGTTAGTAGGAGACGGGCTTAGTTCAGCAGCTATAGAAGCAAACTTAAAAGACTGCGTGCCAGCTATAAAACAAGGTCTAAAAATGTACGGAATAGATTCAAGTGAAATTTTATTTGTTAAACATTGTAGAGTTGGTGCTATGGACCACTTAGGTGAAGAATTAGGTTGTGAAGTTATATGTATGTTGGTTGGAGAAAGACCAGGATTAGTTACTGCTGAATCAATGTCAGCATATATAGCATATAAGCCATATATAGGAATGGCAGAAGCAAAGAGAACAGTTATATCAAACATTCACAAAGGTGGAACAACTGCAGTTGAAGCAGGTGCTCATATAGCTGAACTTATAAAAACTATGTTAGATAAAAAAGCTTCAGGAATAGACCTTAAATAAAGTCGAGGGAGTGTAGAATATGAAAAACGATGTAATTCGTCCTAATATATTAGGAATTAAGATAATTTCAAATATAAGTCCAGAAATGGCACAAAAACTAGAACTAAAATCACATCACAAAAGTTTAGGTTTAATAACTGCAGACTGTGATGATGTTACATACACAGCTCTTGATGAAGCAACTAAAGCTTCAGAAGTTGATGTTGTGTATGCAAAATCAATGTATGCAGGTGCTGCAAATGCTTCAACAAAGCTTGCTGGTGAAGTACTAGGGATAATAGCAGGACCAAGTCCAGCAGAAGTAAGAAGTGGTCTAAATGCAGTAGTTGATTTTCTAGAATATGGAGCAACTTTTATAAGTGCAAATGATGATGATTCAATAGCATATTATGCTCACTGTGTATCAAGAACAGGTACATACCTTTCAGAAGTAGCAGGAATAAGAGAAGGTGAGGCATTAGCTTATTTAGTAGCACCGCCACTTGAAGCAATGTATGCGCTGGATGCAGCAATGAAGGCAGCAGATGTTAAGATGTGCGAATTATTTGCACCTCCAACTGAAACAAACTTTGGTGGAGCATTACTTACAGGTTCTCAATCGGCCTGTAAAGCAGCATGTGATGCATTTGCAGAAGCAGTAAAATCAGTTGCAGATAATCCAACAGGATTCTAGGATAATTAAATGGATGCTGTAGGCTTAATAGAAGTAATAGGATATGTTGCTGCAATCGAAGCTTCTGATGCTTGTTTAAAATCTGCAAATGTTAATATCTTAGAAATTGATAAGGTTGGAGCAGGCATTGTTACTTTAACAATATGTGGAGATGTTGGTGCTGTTAAATCAGCTCTAGAAGCAGGTGAAATAGCAGTTTCTAGAATTGGTACATTAAGAGCATCACATATTATACCAAGAATACATAATGAAGTAACCGATGCTTTATTTAAAAATAAAGAACCTAAAGTCTGTGAAGTTTCAGAAGATACAGAGGAAAACTTTGAGATTACATTAGAAATAACTGATAATGTATCGAAAAATTTATCGGAAAAAGATAATGTAATTTTAGATGGCACTGAAAATAGTGAAAATAATAATGAAAAACTATATAGTGATATAAATAAAATTAACAAAGAAATTGAAGTAGTTGATGATAGTTTAACAGAAACTAATGAGGAAAAAATAGAAAATACTAATGATAATAAAGAAGTATTAGAACAAGTCAAAATAGAAAATTCTGATTTTGATAGAGATGATTTATCAAAGAACAGCGTGAAAAAACTTAAAGCTATGGCTAAGAAATTAGACTCTTCAATAACTTATAAAGATTTAAATGTTCTTAAAAAAGAAGAATTGATAAACTTAGTTAAAAAGCTTAGCAGAGGGGATAGATAGTTATGACACTTTTAGATAAAGATTTAGTATCTATACAAGAAGTCAGAACTCTTGTAAAAAGAGCTAAAGTGGCTCAAGAGAAACTTTCTAAAATGAGCCAAGAGCAAATAGATAAAATAGTAAAAGCTGTTGCAAATGCAACATTTAATAATGCTACTAAATTAGCTAAAATGGCAAATGAAGAAACTGGGTTTGGAAAATGGGAAGATAAAGTAATTAAAAATACTTTTGCATCCATGGGAGTTTATGAAACTCTAAAAGATACAAAAACTATTGGAATAATTGGTGAAGATAAAGAAGCAAATACGATAGATATAGCTACACCAGTTGGAGTTGTGGCAGGTCTTATTCCTTCAACAAACCCAACATCAACAGTAATATACAAATCTATAATATCTTTAAAGGCAGGAAATACTATAGTTTTCTCTCCACATCCAAATGCAAAAAAATGCATACTTGAAACAGTTAATATAATAAGTGACGCAGCTATAAAGGCTGGAGCTCCAGAGGATTCAATATTATGTATAACTAATCCAAGTATAGTTGGAACTAATGAATTAATGAAACATAAAGATACAAACTTAATATTAGCAACTGGAGGAGAAGCAATGGTTAGAGCTGCTTACTCTTCAGGAACACCGGCTATCGGAGTTGGACCTGGAAATGGCCCAGCGTTTATAGATAAATCAGCAAATGTTAAGTTAGCAGTCAAAAGAATAATAGATTCTAAAACTTTTGATAATGGTGTTATATGTGCATCAGAACAATCTATAATAATAGAAAAATCTATGGAAGAAACTGTTTTAAAAGAACTTAAAAATCAAGGTGCGTATATTTTAAATGAAAAAGAAAGTGAGAGATTAGCAAAATTCATATTGAGAGCTAATGGTACTATGAATCCACAAATAGTTGGTAAGAGTGTTGAGGTAATATCAAATTTAGCAGATTTAACAAATGTACCTAAAAATACAAAAGTTCTCGTTGCAAGAGAAAATAAAGTTGGTCATAATGTAGCCTATTCAAGAGAAAAACTTACACCAATACTAGCGTTCTATGTTGAAGAAAATGTAGAGGCTATTATGAATAGATGTAGAGAAATATTACTAAATGAAGGTGCAGGTCATACCTTCTCAATGCATGCAAATGATGAAGAGTTGGTAAAGAGATTTGCTCTTAACATGCCAGTATCAAGAATACTTGTGAATACTCCTTCAGCACTTGGAGGAATAGGTGCATCAACAAACCTTGTGCCAGCACTAACACTTGGTTGTGGTGCAATAGGTGGAAGTTCAACTTCAAACAATGTAGGTCCACTTGACTTAATAAATGTTAAAAGAGTAGCTTATGGAATCAAAGAAATAGAAGAACTTGGAAGAGATACATCTCAAGTTGAAAAATCAATGTTTGACTCAATGGATAAAGAAGAATTAATAAATCTTCTAGTTCAAAGATTAGTCAAAGAACTAGCATAACTAAAACAAACAATGAAATTTATAGCTATAAATTTCTAAAAATAAAAACTATAAAATTAAATTTTTGGAGGATAAGATTATGGCAAGTGCAAACGCATTAGGAATGATAGAAACTAAAGGATTAGTAGGAGCGATAGAGGCAGCAGATGCAATGGTTAAAGCTGCAAATGTACAATTAGTAGGAAAAGAACAAGTAGGTGGAGGATTAGTTACTGTAATGGTAAGAGGAGATGTTGGAGCTGTTAAAGCTGCTACAGATGCTGGAGCTGCAGCTGCTGAGAGAGTTGGAGAACTAATATCAGTTCATGTTATACCAAGACCACATTTTGAAGTAGATGCTATATTACCAAAAGTATCAGCTGAGTAATATAAATGCAATTTTAAAATTTAAATTTTGATTAAAAAAGAGGCTATCTCAAAAATGAGTCTTACTAATAAACTCAATGTATTTTGAGGTAGCCTTTTTTATACATCTAATAGGAGATGTGATAAAATGGGTGTTTTAACAGAAAACGAAATAAAAAGAAAAATAGGAAAAAACAAAGACAATGTAACTGAATTCTATATAGAAAAAGGACAGATAATAACTCCTTCTGCAAAATCTTATTTAACTGAGAGAAGTATTGAACTCAAATATATTGATAAGCTTTCAGATATAAATAATGAACCCAAAGAAGTTATAAAAGAAGTAGTTAAAGAGAAAACATATAAATATACTACTGTATTTGGTGCTAAATTGGATGAAAAACCAGAACATATGACTCAATTAAATGGAAATCTTTTAGTTTTTAAAGACCATAAAAGAATAATACTAAGAGGTAAAATAGATTCTCTTGAATCAGAAATACTAAAAGCACAGATTCTTTGCCAAAAACTAGGTATGCCAAAGCTTGTTAAGGAATTACAAGAGGTATTAGACTTTGTAAGAAATATAATGAGATGTGAGGTTTTAGAAGAAAAACTAGAAGATTTTAAACTTTTAGGATTGACTCCACAAGAACTTAGAGAACAATCTCACTATCCTAAAAAATACTTTGGTATAGGACATGAGTTCCCAAGTTATGAAATGGGAGAAGTAGTAGTAGCTATAAATAGTATAAGAAGCAATACACGAGAGGTTGAACTTGCAGCTTACGAAGCATTTAAAGGTGAGTACGGAAATGTTCAAAGAGAAGATTTAATAAAGGCACTTAATAGATTATCGTCAGTATTTTGGATAATGATATATAAAGTTAGAACTAATAAGTATAAGTAGTTGGAGGACGCAATGGAGAGTCTATTAAATGAAATAGTAGAAGAAGTAATAAATAGAGTTAAAAAAGAAGCATTCATAGAAGTTGAGGCATCAGGAAGACACGTTCACTTAAGTAGAGAAGATGTAGATAAATTATTTGGTAAAGGATATACTCTTACAAAATTAAAAGACTTATCTCAACCAGGTCAATATGCTTGTAAGGAAAGAGTCACAATAACTGGTCCTAAAGGAAGTATAAAAAATGTAGTTGTACTTGGGCCATGTAGAAATGAAACTCAGGTAGAAATATCTTTAACAGATGGTTCAACTCTTGGATTAAAAGCTCCTATAAAACAAAGTGGAGACTTAGAAGGTACTTTAAGTATTAAAATATCAACACAACATGATGAAGTTGAACTTGATAAGGGGTTAATGGTTGCTAAAAGACACATACACATGACTCCTAAGGATGCTGAAAAATTCAATGTATGTGATAAAGAAATAGTTGAAGCTAAGGTAATGGGTCAGAGACCTTTAACATTTGATGATGTAGTAATAAGAGTTAGTGACATCTTTAAAACTTACATGCACATAGATTATGATGAAGCCAATGCATGTGGCTATTCAAAAGGGACTGTTGCTAAAATAATAAAGAAAGCATAAATTAATTTAACTTCTAATTTCATTTACTATATACAATGTTGGAAGTATTAAAAATACATAAAAGTATGAAAGATGAATATAGAAAATACCTCTAGGGAGGATTAAATATGAATTATGATGACCTTGTAAATCTAATAATAGAAGAAGTTTATAAAAAAATAAACAATAATGAATTGAAAGTATCTAGTAAACCTAAAGCTGTAATTGTATTTGAACAGGATAGTAGTAAATTTAACTTATTAAAAGATGAATTTGAAATAGTTGAATTTGATAGAAGTACAAAAGAGTGTGAAATAGTGATAGTTTCGAAACTTTGTATGAGAGGATTATCAAACATAGCACTTGGGAATTCAACAAGTGAAGAAGAAAGATTTATACTAAAAATGATTATGAAGGGTAAGAAAGTATATCTCTTAGATGAAGGAATTGAATACAAAAAATATAAGGATACTGCACCAAAAGCATTATATAAGAAGTTTATGTTCTTTGAAGATGAAATATGTAAATTTGGTGTAGAAATTATAAAAGACTTAAATACTATAAATAAAAATAAGTTAAGTATAAAAAGTGAAGTATCAAGTGCTATAGTTTCTAAAAAAGAAAATACAAAAGCTTTAAATAAAGATATAGAAAGTCTAAACAATGTAGAAAGTATGAAGATAGATACTGAATTTAGTTTAGATTTAAGAAATAAAAAACTTATATCAGAAGCTGACTTAAGAAAACCAACTATAAATGGAGTTAAAAATATACTAGTTAATAAAAAAAGTATAATAACGCCATTAGCTGTAGACTTTATGAAAATACACCATCTCAAACTAAAGAAAGTGTAAGGAGGTAATTTTATGGATATAGGAAAAGTTGTAGGTAATGTTTGGGCCACAAGAAAAGATGAAAAATTATGTGGTCAAAAACTTTTAGTTGTAAAAATTTTAAAAACTAAAGACACGTACAAGGAAGGCTTCATGGTTGCAGCCGATAATGCAGGAGCAGGAAATGGAGACTTAGTTCTTATATCCAAAGGTTCCTCAGCTAGAGAATCGATTGAAAAAGTTCATGTTCCAGTAGATGCAACGATAGTTGGAGTAGTCGATTCATTTGAAGTGTTTGATGAATAAAAGTATAGGCACTATAGAGTTTAAAAGTATAGATAAAGGTATAGAAATTAAATTCACAATATATAAGACTGTAATATCATCAGTAGACAGTCAAATAATAAAAAATCTAATAAAATAATGGGGGAACTATGAGTATAAATGAAATTATAATCTATGTAATGGCAGTCTTCATGGTACTTGGGGCTATAGATAAATGTATAGGTAGTAAATTTGGTCTTGGAGAACAATTTGAAGAAGGTATAATGGCAATGGGTTCACTTGCAGTTGCAATGGTAGGTGTTATATGTCTAGCACCAGTTCTTGCTGATGTATTAAGACCAATTGTAGTACCAGTGTTTGATATGCTTGGAGCTGACCCAGCTATGTTTGCTGGAAGTTTGTTAGCTAATGATATGGGTGGTGCACCACTTGCCCTTGAGCTTGCAAAAGACCCTAATGCTGGATTATTTGGAGGCTTAATAGTAGGTGCTATGATGGGACCTACAATAGTGTTTATAATACCAGTTGCACTTGGAATAATTGAAAAAGAAGACCAAAAATTCTTAGCAACAGGAATACTTGCAGGGATAATAACAATACCTATTGGAGCATTTGTTGGTGGATTAGTTGCAGGATTTGAAGTAATGATGGTTCTTAGGAACTTGATACCAATAATAATATTTGCAGTCGTTATAGCACTTGGATTATTGAAATTTGAAAATGCTATGATAAAAGGATTTACATATTTTGGAAAGGGTGTAGTGATAGTTATAACTTTAGGACTTGCTGCTGCAATAGTTGAAGCCTTAACAGGGATAGTTGTAATACCTGGAATGAAGCCAATAGGTGAAGGTATAGAAATAGTTGGAGATATTGCAATAGTTTTAGCAGGAGCATTCCCATTAGTATTTGTTATAACAAAGGTATTTAATAAACCATTAATGGCTTTAGGAAAAGTTCTTGGAATGAATGATGTATCAGCTGCAGGGCTTGTTGCAAGTTTAGCTAACTGTATACCAATGTTTGGTATGATGAAAGATATGGATAATAGAGGAAAGATAATAAACGTAGCATTTTCTGTATCAGCAGCATTCGTATTTGGAGACCACTTAGGATTTACAGCAGGATTTAATGCTAATATGATAACACCAATGATAGTTGCTAAATTAATTGGTGGTATAACAGCAGTCTTATTAGCTATGGTTATAGCAAGTAAGACATTAAAGAAGGAGAATGTATAAGATGGATATAGCAAATATAGATAAAAACTTAATTGAAACATTAGTAAGACAAATAATAGAAGAAAAAATAAATGGAACTAAAGATACTGTAGATTTTGTTAGAAATAAAGATGTTAGTGGAATAACTTCTATAAAATTACCAACTGTAAAGGTTAGTGAATCTGATAGATTAGATACAGGAAACCCAAGCGATGTAGTTTACACAAAAGATTTATTTACATTAGAGGAAAGCCCAAGATTAGGTTGTGGTATGATGGAAATGAAGGAAACAACTTTTGACTGGACTCTAAACTATGATGAAATAGATTATGTAATAGATGGAACTTTAGATATATTAATAGATGGAAGAAAGGTTTCTGCTTCTTCAGGTGAGTTAATATTTATACCAAAAGGAAGTAAAATACAATTTTCTGTACCTGATTATGCTAGATTTATATATGTAACATATCCAGCAGATTGGGCATCTCAAAATTAACAAGAAACTGAATTAAGTTAATAATAATCAAATAAATGTTAATCCCCCTACGTTTAAAAATAGACGTAGGGGGATTAACATTTATTTTTTATAGAGAAGTTTCTCTTAAAACTACATTTTCATTTCTCTCAATTAGATGTCTAATAGACCATTCATTTTGAAATAACAATACTGGATTGCTATTTTTATCTTCAACTAATATTGTATCCATTGGTATTGAAAGCTTATCCGATTTAAAAGTATCAGGTTCAATCCAACGTATATAACGATAAGGTAGTGTGTTCATTATCATATCAACACCATATTCTTGTTTTAGACGATATTCTAAAACTTCAAATTGAAGAACTCCAACTACTCCTACAATAAGTTCTTCCATACCAAAATTAGGTTGTTTGTATATCTGTATAGTACCTTCTTCTGATAATTGTGTAAGACCTTTTAAGAACTGTTTTCTTTTAAGAGCATTCTTTGTAGATACTCTTACAAAATGTTCAGGAGCAAATTGTGGTATGCCAGTGTACTGTAAATTTGATTTTTTTTCACTTAATGTATCACCAATATTAAATATTCCTGGATCATGTATCCCTATAATGTCACCTGGATAAGCTGAATCTATTATAACACGGTCTTGTGCTACAAACTGTTGAGGTTGTGAAAGTTTAACCTTTTTGTTTCTTTGTACATGAGTTACTGTCATACCTTTTTCAAATTTACCAGAGCAAATTCTTAAAAATGCAATTCTATCTCTATGAGATTTATCCATATTAGCTTGAATCTTAAATATAAATCCTGAGAAGCTATTAGAATTAGGGTCAATATCACCTAAATTACTGCTACGAGGATTTGGCGGAGGTGTTATTTCTAGAAACGATTCTAAAAATGGTTCTACACCAAAGTTAGTAAGGGCACTTCCGAAGAACACAGGTGTCAATTCACCATTTAATACTCCGTCTAAATTAAAATTATCTCCAGCAATATCTAAAAGTTCAATATCTTCTAGTAGTTTTTCATGAAGAGCATCACCTAATAAAGTATTAAATCTTTCATCAGATATATCTCCAGTTGTAGACTTAGCAATAGATTGTCCATGGTTACCATCATCAAATAGTTCAACTTGGTTTTTATGACGATTAAACACACCTTTGAACTCTTTACCAGAACCAATTGGCCAGTTTACTGGGCAAGAGCGAATTCCTAGAACATTTTCAATATCTTCAAGTAGTTCAAAGGGATCCTTTCCTTGACGGTCCATTTTATTTATAAAAGTAAAAATTGGTATTCCTCTCATTTTACAAACTTGGAATAATTTCTTTGTCTGATCCTCGACACCTTTAGCAGAGTCAATAACCATTACTGCACAGTCTGCTGCCATAAGAGTCCTATAAGTGTCCTCACTGAAATCTTGATGCCCTGGAGTGTCAAGAATATTTATACAAAAGTTATTATATTCAAATTGAAGAACACTTGATGCAACAGATATACCTCTTTGTTTTTCAATTTCCATCCAGTCAGATACTGCATGTTTTTGAGATCTTCTTGATTTAACCGATCCTGCTTCACGAATGGCACCACCATATAATAGAAACTTTTCAGTTAATGTAGTTTTTCCTGCATCGGGATGGGAAATGATTGCAAAGGTTCTTCTTCTTTTAACTTCATCAATCAAGCTTAAATTTTGTTCTGTCATTTTTTATCATCCTTTATTTTAATTTTACGATTATCCAAATATAAAAAATTATATTTATTAATAGTTTTAAAATGAACATAATTTTCCATATGCTATAAAAAACTACAATCCTATTAATATTATAACTTTATTGCAAAACTGTCAATATAGAAACCTTTATTTCACACTCAATTGCACTCTCAAGAGACTCATCTTTTTCAACTTTACCACCAGGAAACTCCCGCATATTTGGAAGACTCATTTGTTGGGATATTAAAGCACATAATATTTCATTATATTCATTATTAAATCATGGAATAACCAGTATTAGAGCATTAAATCATTTGGAGTAAGAATAGAGGATAATATGATAAAAGAGTTAGAATCTAAATGGATGGATTTAAACAAAAAAATAGATTAATTTCTAAAGTTGCACTTTTATAGAAAGCGCATCACCAATATCATGTGTAACTAAAATAGTAGACTTATTTTCATTTTTAATAATACTATAAACATCATCACAAACCAACAATCTAGTTTGATAGTCAAGAGCTGAAAAAGGTTCATCTAAAAGTAAAACATCTGGATTTACAGAAAGTGTCCTAATAAGAGCAACTCTTTGTCTCATACCACCAGATAATTCTTTAGGATACATGCTTCTGAAATCCCATAGTCCATAAGTCTTTAAAAGCTCTTCAACTCTATCTAAAGATTTTTTGTCTTTTTTTCCTTGAATTTCCAAACCAATAGTTATATTATCCATTATATTTCTCCATTCAAGCAGATTATCTTTTTGAAACATATATCCAATATTTCCAGTAATCTTTACATCACCGCTAGTTGGTTTTAAAAGATTAGTAAGAATATTTAAAATTGTAGATTTTCCGCTTCCAGAAGGTCCGAGTAATGTTAGTATTTCGCCTTCTTTCAAATTAAAATTTACATCCTTTAATACTTCAAGTTCGCCTTCCTTAGTGTAGAAGTTCATATTGATATTTTTAACTTCTACTATGTTGTCATTCATCATGCCACCCCCTATAACTTTTAGCTCGTATATATTATGTTATTAACATTACAACCTATTTGTACCATTTTTCATAAATATAATATAAATATTTTGTTTATTTACGTATTTTCTTAGTAACTTGTACGTATAAATTAGAGATAAATAAATTATAAGGTAGGGGATAAAATTGAGTAACATAATAACTAATTTGATAGAGTCAATATTTACTAATCCAATAACTATA
Organism: Clostridioides sp. ZZV15-6388; assembly: GCF_020657755.1. Taxonomy (NCBI): domain Bacteria; kingdom Bacillati; phylum Bacillota; class Clostridia; order Peptostreptococcales; family Peptostreptococcaceae; genus Clostridioides; species Clostridioides sp. ZZV15-6388. Next base: position 33,916 of record NZ_JAGWCU010000037.1, read on the forward strand.
TTATTTTTACTTGCAATAACTTTGTATTCTATTTTTAAAATTGTAGAAAACAACAAGTTGTATTTGTTTGTAAGTTCAAAACTAGAAGAAATCAACCGAGACTATAAAACGAGTGTGTTTTATAGCAAAATAAGGAATGATTACTATACATATAGTAAAGAAAATCCTTATGCTGATGTAAATATAACTTCATTTGTAGAAGAAGTTGTATCAGATTTAAAATATAATAACTTACCAATATTAGAAAAAATTAGAAGCATAAAAAATTCATCTTCAATAAGTATATTACTTGGAGTTTTAGGTACCTTTGTTGGGCTTTCTACAATGCTTTTATGTGTTGATACTAAAGATATTATAAATTCACTTCCTTCGACTATTAGTAGCATGCAAACTGCATTTACAACTAGTATATTTGGAGTGGTATTTTCTCTAATTATAGGATATTTTACAAAGATAAAAGACTGTGAACATGTTTTGATACAAATAATGTTAAAATCTGAGAATCTACTGACATCTGAGGTAACTCATATTAAATCAGAAAGAATGGACTTAAAAGTAGAAGAAGTAAAAAATACAATAAAACAAATAAGCAAGTCTATAGAAGCTATTGAAAAATTTGATAAAATATCTAAAGACTTAAATGATTTTAATGACGAATTTATCAGTGGAATAGAAGCTTTAAAAAGTCTTTTAGAAGGCTCTCAAAGTTCTATTAAGACATTTGACCAAAGTGTAAGAAAATTAGATAAACAGTTTAATATTTTAAATGTAAAATTTGTGAAACTGTTTGATAAGTATGATAATCAAGATAATATAAATAAGGAAATTC
>NZ_JAGWCU010000038.1:0-33727 GCF_020657755.1 Clostridioides sp. ZZV15-6388
TATCGAGAAAAACAATCGGTAGTTTAAATAGAAATAAAGCAAGATTAAAAGTTGCAAGACTTCAAGAACATATAGCTAATAGGCGAAAGGATTTTCTACAAAAACTATCTACTAAATTAATACAAGAAAATGATATTATTTGCATAGAAGATTTACAAGTAAAGAATATGACTAGAAATCGTAAATTATCTCGTTTAATTTCTGATGTGTCATGGTCAGAATTTGTTCGCCAATTAGAATACAAGGCTAATTGGTATGGTAGGCAAATTGTAAAGGTAGGTAAATTCTTTGCAAGTTCACAAATATGCAATAAATGTGGGTACAAAAACGAGGAAGTTAAGAATTTAAATATAAGAGAATGGATTTGTCCTTGTTGTAATGTAACTCACGATAGAGATATAAATGCAAGTATAAATATACTAAAAGAAGGATTAAGACTAATAACAGTTTAAAATAGATAACTTATGTAAGAACCGTAGGAACTACGGGGATAGCCTGTGGAGAATTGGTAAGACATATTTTAGTATGCAAAATTCTATGAAGCAGGAACCCTGTGACTTTAGTCATGGGAGGTTCAGTGTTCGTAAAGTAGATGTTAAAGATAGACGAAAGTTTCAAATATTTTTAACAGATTTAGGCAGAGAATTAGAAGAGCCATTAAATAAAATTGCAGACATATATGCAACAGAGACATTTAAATCTATTTCAGATGAGGAACTGTCTTTATTTACTGAAGCTTTGGATAAACTCAGTAAATAAGTATAAATTATGTTTTAAGAAGTCTTTTTAACTCATTGATGATACAAAACAATAGAAAGAGGGATAAGGATGAGTTCTAAGATTTATTATTTTTCTGGAACGGGAAACTCTTTAGTAGTTTCAAAGACTTTAAAAGAAATGTTAAATGAAAATGGAGAATTAATACCTTTAGCTATACATAGAAAAGAAAGAAATATAGACGTAAATGAAGATATCTTGATAATTGTTTTTCCAGTTTATTTTGCTGATGTTCCTGATATAGTAAAGTCTTTTATAGATAAATTAAATTTTAATAGCAATCCCGATATATATGCTATTGCTACATGTAATGGAGTGGCTGGCCATAGTTTGTTTACTATAAACAAATTACTTAAGAAAAAAGGAAAAGAGCTATCTGCTGGTTTTGTAATTGATATGCCTGGAAATGCTTTGACAACACCTTTAGATGTTGAAGAAGAGAGACTAAGAAACTTTACTAATAGAGTGTCAGAAATAACAAAGTGTATCAACAACTTAGAGAGTGGAAAGATAGAAGGAAAAAATAATTTAAAGTCATATGTAGACAGTTTTACACTTCGTCTAGTGGGTAAAAACATGCAGATTGCCACTACTAAATTTTTTGCAGAAGATAAGTGTAATGGGTGTGGGACATGCAAAAGAGTTTGCCCATTAGAAAACATAAGTATAGTTGACAGAAAGCCAAAGTGGGGTAATGAGTGTGAAAGGTGTTTAGCCTGTTTCCATTGGTGTCCCAAAGAGGCAATTAATATAAAAAAATTGTTTTTGACAGATAGGAAGAAGTATCACCATCCAGACGTTACTGTGAAGGATATATTTTTAGATAAATAGATAAGTTTAATTTATTTAATGATGGACAATATTAAAATTTAGTGATAAATAATATAAAAAAATTTAAATTTACTATAAAAAAGAGTAATATAATTATACATTATAGCTTGAAAAGTAGAGTGCCTCAAAGCGTTTTTGATGAGGCACTTTTTTATTATTTTATAAGTTCTATCATTTTTTGAATATCTTCTGAGGCCATTTCGAATTTTGATTTTTCAATCAATAAGTTTCCACCAGTCATAATATATGATGGAAATATTCGTAAATTATCATAGTAAAGTTCGCTATTACGAAGTTTATATGTTGAAATAGAAGGAACTGCATTCTTTTTTGTATGTTTTTTAGTAATCATATTAAAAGATTTTTTTGCTACATCTCCCATCAACATTATTACTTTTAGATTACTGAATAATTTAATTTCTTCTTCTAAAATAGGCATGTGCGATTGAATGGTGTCACGAGTTATTGTATATTCTGATTTAGGTAATTTTACTGCATTAGTTATATATATGCCTAGATTTAAAATCTCATTTATACTAGATACTTTTGTACCTGCATTTTGGAATAAAGGGATTGTAGTTTTTAAGTAGTCAGCATGCTCATCTAAACTATAAAAATCATCATTAGGATTACTTGGGACAACTTCGTTAATCATTATAGTTTTTATAGAGTCTGTATCTATTGTTATATTGGGAAGATATGATAAGATTTCATTATCCTCAAAAAGATTATTATTTTTAATAAATTCATTTAAAGTTGATTTTATATTTATCTTCATATGTTTAACCTCCTTAATTTTAAGCATTAAATACTATAAAAAGTAATTGTAAAGCAAAAGAATTTTAAAAATATAATAGCACAATAAACATGACAACAGAATGTCATGTTTATTAAATAATAACTTATCTAAATTTAGAATTTATTAAAGCAAATGCTTGTTCATAATCATCTTTATGTACATAAATTGAGTATTCATAGGAAAAGTCTTCTTTTTGACCCAAATTTCCAAGAACCATTTTATTATTAGAAAGTCTTTTAGAGTAAACATTATTGCGTACTTTATATTTATATTCAATTTTATTCACTGATAATATATCACATATTTCGTTAAATTTATCTAAGGAATATCCTTTGAAAAGTTCAATTCTATTTAAAAACATAAATATGCCCTCCAGAAATAATATTAATCTATTACCATTATAAAAGAAATTAATTCTAAACTGTTATAAACCAAAGATAGCAAAATTACATTGACTTGTAAAGTTTTTAGAAGTAGGATAGAAATATTAAAATTAATAAACTAAGGTTTTTAAATGAAATGTATCAATAAGATTACATAAAGATGGGATGGAGATTTTATATGAAAAAAATGCCAGAAGAAAAAATAAATACAGATACGCAGGAAATATCACAACAAAAAGTTAGAGAATGGAAATCTGTATATGAAAAATATAGAAGTACTTTAAATGTAAATTCTAAGTCTACTTTAGAATTAATAGAATATTTAAAACAAAAATATACACTAAAAGAAGAAGCTTCGGAAGAATTTAACAATGTAGTCATTAATAATATTAAGTTAAATAAACCTTTTTCAAAAAAGATACCGAGCAATAAAGAATTAAAACCTATTGTATTTACAATTCAAAATGAAGGAAACGCAAAGACTTTATGTGAAAATCAGGAAGAAGTTTATAGTGCTTGTTCTATTGTTGTGGGTATGGAATTTGAAACAGGCTGTGTTTTTGTGGAAGGGAGTAGTGAACTTACTGATGAAATAACTGTATTTAAAGGATTAGATGAAGATGATATAAATAATTATTATCTAGTAGCAAATTATGTTAGATGTCTAAAGAAATATAATCTTATAGATTAATAAATACTTTAAATTAGGTAGAGTAAATTTAGTATAGTTAATTTACATACAGTAAAGCTTATAAGTATAACTTATAAATATAAAATTAGATAGAGTTGCCAAAGTAAAATTGGCAACTCTATCTAATTTTACTTTGGCAACTTTATTTTTTTGTAAATATTTTTACTTAAAGCATAAAAGAAATGACTTTATAATACTATATATGGTAATATATGACTAATATAATTGGAATTTATAAGGGGTTGGCTTTCTGTGCAAAAGGTTATTAAAATCATAAAGAAAATGTACTGGATGGGCTGTATTGGAATTGTTGGTACAATATTAAATATTAAATTGTTGGAACTTTTTTATTTATTTTTCTTACTTGCTATTTTAGATTTTATTTTATCGCTTATTTTAGTATTAAAATGTGATGATGATATGCAAGAAGTAAAAGACTTAAAATTTCTTTTTCAAAACATTGGTATGTTAATAGGGATACCAATTATTTACTTGAGAAATCTATTTCGATTACCTAATGTCTACAATCACAAAACAGTGAATGGTTATATTCTTCCATTCAATGGAAGATGGCTTGTTGCAAATGGAGGAATTGACAAAGAAAACTCACACTCTTGGGGAATATGTAATCAACGATATGCTTATGACTTTGTTATAGAAAGAAACGGAAAATCATATTCCAACAACAGAACTTCTGTAACTGATTATTTTTGTTACAATCAACCTGTTATAGCACCTGCCGATGGTATTGTAGTGGAAATTAAGAATAGTTTTGAAGACACTCCTATTTCTAATAAAGTAGAAGTACAATGCTCTGCTTCGGATATAAGGGGAAATTATATTGTGATTAAGCATACATCAAATGAATACAGCACAATAGCACATTTAAAAAAAGATAGCTTTATAGTCAGTGTAGGTGATTTTATAAAGCAAGGACAGCAAATAGCAAGCTGTGGAAATAGCGGAAATACAAGTGAGCCACATATACATTTTCAAATTCAGCAAGGTAAGAGTTTTTTGTTTTCAGCAAGTTTACCTATATACTTTGACAACATTATAAATTGCACAGAAGATACAGATGTTCATTATATTACTGGAGGACAGACTGTAGAAAATCAAAAGAAATAGATAACTGTGGATTTAAAAGTCAATTAATGTGATTTTTATAAAAAGTGTTTGATTTTACAAATTGTATTAAACTCATATACTGTTTTTACTAATTTGCTACTTTTAAACTCTAAAATATACCAAGATATGAGAAAATATGTAAATAGACACTAAATGAAAACATAAAAAAGACCATAAATAAAGGAGATACCAATATTTGTGGTCTTAAAGATATATAATCAAAAAAGCTATAGAATTATAATTTGAAAAAGATAATTTATTATGTTTTATTTGTAGATATTAATTTATTATTATCATTCTATAATATCTATACAATCAATAATATCCATTTTTTTAATTTTTCTTAAAGGAATAAGAGTGGCTATAATACATGCAATTATAGCAACAAGTGTAGCTTGTGAAATCGAAATAATTGGGATATTAGTAAAATCAATTTTTTCTATAGTGGCCATGTTTATTATAACAGCACTGGCATATCCTGCAATTGAACCAAATATAGCAGCAAATATTCCATAATAGCAACCTTCCCATAAAAACATTTTGTATAAACTACTGTTACTCATACCAATAGCTCTCTTAACTCCAATTTCATTAATTCTAGTATTAATGTTTGTATGAGTTGTGTTAATAATGTTTAAAGTGCCAATCAATCCTACAAATAGTATAATGGCCCATGCTAAAAATTGTATTTGTTTAAAACTTTCTTTAAGTTGGTTGTCTGATTCAATGTACGATATCCAACGAGAGCCTGGATTGTTTTTACAAATTTGTTCAATAGATAACTTTATTTCTTCTAAACTTGATTTATCTTTAGCATAAACATTTATCTGACTGAATCTATCTTTATTTGTTAGGGTGTCATATACAGTATCATATACAATAACATCAATACCATTTAACCAACCATTACCTTGTAAATTAATCATTTTATCTACAGTATTATATACTTTTAATTGTTTTTTATTAATTGTAATATTATCCTTTGGTTTTAGGTTTGTAGCCTTAAATTTTGTGTCTGGTGTAGAAATAGCAATTGGATTTTTTATAAGGCATAGAGAACCATTTTTGAAATCCTCTAATAAAGAATCTGTGATAGAAGGTATTAATTCTTTAAGAGTTTGCTCATCAATTCCAATAACTTTTAACATTTCAGAACCATTTTCAAAGTTAATATCTGTATTTATTTCTCCTTGTTTATATTCAGAGTATTTGATAAAAGAGGTACGATTGATATTTTTCATGTTAACTATTTTATCAAGTGTAGATTTATCAAAGCCAGGCACTTCATTTGTTAAAGAAAAATCTCCTTTTTTTAGGTCGCTAACCGATTTGGATACATCTAATACATTAGAAAATTCACTCAGTGCAACAAATACTGTTATACTCATAAATAATGATAGTATAGTGATTATAGTTCTACCTTTATTTCTTTTTAGGTTTAGCCATGCTAGATGTCTTTCGAAGTTTTTGATTGGTTTTTCTCGTTTAATTTTAATTTTTCTTTTGATTTTGGTAGTGTTACCAGCCATAGCAATTTTAGGAGAAACATGTGAAGCATATATTGCTGATGGTAAAGCTGCAACAAATGAAAATACTAGTGAAATACCAACGCTTAATAATAGTGGTATTAAGTAGCCTGTTGAATTTTTATGTATAAGTTCAGTCATTTCTTTAGTATTATTTACTAAAAATATATCTGGATTTAAGATATTTGTAACCATTTTAGCTATACTTTCAGAAGAAACAATTCCAATTATGGCTCCAATAGGTATAGCAATAACACATAAAAATAAAATTTGTAAAATAATAATTTTATATAGTTGATTTGGTTCAGCTCCAATTGCTCTTAAACATCCATACTCTTTAATTTTCTTTGTAACAGAAATCTTTAAAATATTATAGATTACAAGTCCAGAGGCTAGTAGTACTAATAGTGCAACAAATAAAGATATTACTATAATTATAGATATGCTATCACTATTGGAACTGTTTTTATTTCCTTCAAAGTTAATTCCTAATGTATTTAAATAAACCCAGTTGTATTGAATTGAACTACGAGGAATATTGACTTTTCTAGCTAATTGATTTACAATTTCTTGAAATTTATTTTGTTGCTTTATTTTAAAATCCAATGATGATAAAGCATATCTTTTAGGTAATAGCTTTTCTGATGTACCTTTACCTACAACACTATTTACTATTCCACTTGCATAGCCTGTATAGTCATTTTCTAAAATACCACTTAGTTTAAAATTGGTTTTATAACTATAGGGTTGTTCTGTATCATTTAAAAGTGAGATATTTAAATCCATAGGAATAGTCATACCAAGCTTTGGTTTTATTCCCATAAGCTGTAAGGTATTTTCATCTAAGGCAATCTCATTTTTATTTTTAGGAAGATTTCCAGACTTTAATTTCATTAGTTTTGGATAGTTGGAAAGTCCTACCTTATCGTATTCTTTTACAAGTATAGAGATACCTGTATTCTTTATTTTACTAGTACCAAGTGTTGTTGAAAGACCAGCTTGATAGATTCTATTATCTTTTTTTAGTTTATCAACTTGAGTTTTATTAAGCTGGTGAAAGGATACATGTCTATCACCATTAAAAGAGCGAGCTTGCTCAGTTCTTAAATTTTGAAGTATACCAATTGATTGACCTACTACAGTTGTCATTATAGTCGACATCATTATTGCAATAATAATTAATGTAGTCATAAGTTTTTGGTTTTTTAACTCTTTTATTGAAAGTGAAAGGTAATTTTTCATTACTATTTCACCTCCATAAGTATACCATCAATTATTGAAAGCTGTCTGTCAGCAAGCTTTGCAATCCTATCATCATGAGTTATTACTACTAGAGTCTTTTTAAATTGCTTTGATGTTTTAATAAGAAGATTCATAACTTCACTACCACTTGTGCTGTCTAAGTTTCCTGTAGGTTCATCAGCAAATATTACATTTGGCTTTGCAATTAATGCTCTAGCAATGGCAACTCTTTGTTGCTGACCTCCTGAGAGTTCATGTGGAAGATGATGCAATCTATCTGAGATTCTAAGCAATGATGAAATTTCATCTAAGTATTTTTTGTCAGGTTGTCTTTTATCTAATAATACAGGCATTGAAATATTTTCTGAAGCTGTCAAAACAGGCAATAGATTAAACTGTTGAAATACAAATCCAAAATATTTTCTTCTAAGAGTGGAAAGTTCCTTTTCACTATATTTATACATATCTTTCCCATCAAGTAATACTTGTCCAGATGTAGGACTATCCAATCCACTTAAGATATGTAAAAGTGTACTTTTTCCACTTCCAGAAGGTCCAATGATAGAAACAAATTCACCTGTATTTATTTCTAAATCAATATTGTTTAATGCAATAACTTTGTTGTTATTAGAACCATATATTTTTGATAATTGTTTTGCTTTTATAATCATAAAAACACTCTCCTTTTTTGTATAAGAAGAGTGTAAGTTATAAAACTCAATTTTTTCTCAACTTTTTATATAAATAGAAGTAAATTCTAGATAAAAAGAATATATTTATGTTTAAGATTTTATCTTTTATTAATTATCTACTTTTATAGGGTGCATGTTAATAAAGCTTAAAAGTTTATTATGTTTTATACAAGGAAATCCAGATAAATCCAGATTAAAAATTAAAGTATCTCTAGTCTTTTGTTGAGAACTTTATTGTAATTTTAGCACTACCAATTAAATTATTTTCAACAAAAATAGAACCTCCATGTTTTTCACATAATACTTTAGATATATAAAGACCCATGCCAAAATTTGAGTTGTTATTATTTAAAGTCTTATCTTTATAAAAAGGTTTTAATGCTGATTTGAGAGATTCTTCACTAAATCCCACACCATCATCTTCAATTACAAAAATAAGGAATTTTTGCTCAAGGTATATAAGTATAGATACTTTATTTTTTGCATATCTAAATGCATTTGATATTATATTTTCAATAACTCTATGAATAATATTTTCATCAAATAATATGTTTATATTGTCCACCTTATTTGTAAGTTTAAAAGATTTTCCAGTTTGCTTTGATAAAATAGATATATTACTATCTAAATTTTCTATAAAATCATTTATATTCAATATAGTTTTTGTAATAACTATGTCTTCTAATCGTTGAGCATTACTCATACTATTTACATAGTATTCAATTCTGTCAATATGTTCAGACATAAGTTGTGTAGTTGATAAAATTTTTTTATCACTAAGTTTTCCTGTTGGTATGTATTTTGTTAAATAGTCTGAGTATCCTTTTAGAACTGTTAGGGGATTTCTTAAATCATGAGAAAAAGCAGTATTAAGCTGTTTTCTATCATCTATCATGGTCCACATTTTTATATTATTTTTATTTAGTTGGGACCTCATTTTCTCGAAAGCATTGCACAGATTACCTAATTCGTCATTACTCTTATATTCTAAGTAAAAATCTAAGTTATTATTGGATATTTCACTTGCTCCTTTATTAAGTATTTCAATAGGTGTCTTTAATTTTACCTTATAAAAAATTATATCAGCCAATAATAGAAGCCCTATAAAAAATACAAGTGGGAGTACAAGCTGAAGTGTACTAATAATATTAATCAACACTTTATCAAAATCGCTGTATTGATTTATATTATTTTGCATTATGGTTATAGTTTCTGTGTATAAGGGAGTTTGTAAATATTTGTCTTGTATAGAGTGATATATATAATTAAGTAAAATGTATGAGATAGTTGTAAGTACTGATGCTATAATTAATGAAGATAGAGTGAGAAAGAAAAAAGATTTTTTTAATGACATATTTTTTATTTTATCCATTTGTAACCAGCTCCCCATACCGTTTCTATGTAATTTTCAAGGGTATATTTTGATAATTTAATTCGTATTTTTCTGATATGTTCCATTATAACATCACTATTTCCATTGTTATCATAGCCCCATATTCTATCATAAATCCTCTCCCTATCAAATACTTGACCAGGATTCGTAGAGAGAAGTTCTACGATATCAAATTCTTTTTTCGAAAGTGAAACTTGATTATTATCAATAGAAATTGACCTTTCTTCATAATCTATTACTAAATCTTTATAAAATTTGACTTTAGTGTGATTTGATTTTCTTTGTTCACGTCTTAAATGAGCAGAAACTCTTGCACCAAGTTCTTCTAAATCAAAAGGTTTTACAATATAATCGTCAGCACCAACACGAAAACCATTAAGTTTATCAGTGTTTTCAATTTTAGCTGTTAAAAACAAAATAGGGCATGATATATAATCTCTAATTCTACTGCAAACTTCAATTCCATTTATTTCAGGCATGTTTATATCAAGTAGAATAATGTCTGGATTTTTAGATATTTTTTCTAGTGCTTCTTTTCCATTATGGGCAGTGTAAACTTCATAATCATTTATTTCAAAATAATCCTTTAATAAAGTGATGATACCTTCTTCATCATCTACGACGAGTATTTTACTGTTCATAAAAATTCTCCTTTCTAAATAAAACTTTTTAAACAACTTTTATTTTAGTATAAAAATCTCAATAATTTCTCAAATTATTAAATCTACATAAAAATATGCTATTTTTAGTGATTAAAATCAGTATATTTTTATATACTAAATAAATCAAGTGTCTAATTATTGGAAAATTTAAATATTAAAAGTGATAAACCATATATTTTTGCTGTAGTAACTTGTGGAGGCGTGATAGGTGGAAGCGCAATTTATGATGTGGATGCTTTGTTGAAAGAGAAGGGTCATGGACTAAATCTAGGTTCAAGGATACAGATGGTTTCTAATTACATTTGTGAGTTTAAAATAAAAGATGATAAAAAAATTGACAATTTACTTAGAAAAGCAGAAATCAAGGTTAATGAAGTGTCAGAAGATATTGTAAATAAGAAAAATAATAAAATTGGCAGAACAAATTTTATATACAAAAAGTTTTATAAAAAATATATTTCATCTTGTGCAAATAAAGACAGGCATTTTTCAGTTGAAGATAGCTGTATAGAATGTGGTATTTGTTCAAAAGTATGTCCTGTAAATAATATAGATATTGAGGAGGGCAGACCGAAGTTTTTACACAATTGTGAACATTGTTTAGCATGTGTACATTGGTGTCCTAAGCAAGCAATTCAATGGAAAGATGTAACTAAAAATAAAAAGAGATACCAAAATCCAAATATAAAGTTGGAAGATATGATAAGTGAGAAAAATAAGGATATTTAATAAAGGTAATAACTACTAGTAACCAATTAGTAATTAAGAGTAGTTGGTATAATTACAATAATAAAAACCCCATAAACATTTTAAATAATTAATTTATGGGGTCATATAATTTTTTATTTTAAAATATTAAGTTCATATAAGTCTGTTCTTCTATGTTTAAGTAATGGCAATTGTTGTCTTATATTAGGAATTAAATCTCTATTAATATCAGCATAGATAATGCATTCTTTTTCATCAGCCTGAGCGATAATTTTTCCCCAAGGGTCTGAAATTCTTGAATTACCAAAAGCTATGTAAGAAGCATCTTTATTTCGAGCAGGTGCAGCACCAACATAGAACACTTGATTATCTAAAGCACGCATTCTGATAGATAATTCCCAATGTGCAGGTCCAGTTGTCATATTAAATGCTGCTGGCAAGATAACTATTTCTGCACCTTCAATAGCCATCAAACGTGATAATTCAGGGAAACGAATATCATAGCAAATAGCAATACCCATTTTTCCATATTCAGTATCTATTATAGTAACATCATTTCCAGCAGTAAGAGTATCAGATTCTTTAAAGCTAACTTTTCCTGTAACTTCAATGTCAAATAAGTGCATTTTACGATGTTTTCCAATTAAAGTTCCACTTTTATCAAATACATAACAAGTATTATAGATTTTGCTATCTTCTAATTCTGGAATACTACCAGAAATTAGATAAATTCCATGTTTTTCAGCTAGTTTACTCAATGTATTTGTTGTTTCACCTGGATATTCTTCAGCAAATTTAGGAAAGTATTTATTTTCATATGGACAGTTAAACATTTCTGGTAAAACCACAATTTTAGCTCCATTATTGGCAGCTTCTGTTACCATTTCTACAGCATGATTAATATTTTTAATCTTATTTTCTGTAGTCATCATCTGACATACTGCAATTTTGTAGGAATTCATAAAAATTACTCCTTTCGATATTTTTATGTTATTATAACATATTAAATAAAAATTAGATATAAATACAAAATATGTAAGTTGAGTATGTTATATAACTGAAGAGTACAAATTACTATAGATATATATTTTAATTTATACTCTTATAATTTATATCATATCACTATATTGACTTTTTTTACCTATGTTGATAGTATTATTTTAAAGACAATAAAATAATAATAGAGTTTTATAGGGTTCCGCAATTATTAATGATTGGTCTGGTCCAAGATAAAACCCACAACATAATTTTGTTGTGAACACGGAAGGATAAAAACCTGGGAGATATTTTATAATATTTCTCAGGTTATTTTATTGCTAAAAAAGAGATATATTATTTGAAAAGAGGGATGATTTTATGAAATGGTTATTTTTATTTATTGCAGGACTATTTGAAGTGTTTTGGGCATTTCAATTAAAAAATTCACATGGATTTTCTAAGTTGACTCCAAGTATACTTACTGTTGTTGGGATGATTGTTAGTTTTTATTTTTTATCATTGGCACTTAAACATCTTCCACTTGGAACGTCATATGCCATATGGACTGGAATTGGTACAGTTGGAACTGCTATTGTAGGCATTGCTCTTTTAAATGAACCAGTTAATATGGCTAGAATTTTATGTATAGGTCTTATTGTAGTGGGGATTGTAGGATTGAAATTATTATCTACCAACTAATAAGTATGAATTACGATAAATAGTAGGAGATGATAGTTATAGAGTATATAAACTAAAATATTTTAACAACAAAATAAAAAAGCTATGAACTTAGAAATTATAAAATGTTTTAAAGTAATTAACATTTTATAGAATTTCTGCTTCATAGCTTATTTTTATTTATAAGTTTATTAGATTTTTATTTGAAAATTATATGTATATATTCTGTATAATTATTTTGCTAATAATAAAGCAGTTAAATCCATAGGGTCAACTATTACACCATCTTTATAAACACGCATATTTCCAGATGCTATCTCATCTATTAATATTACTTCATTATTGTAGAATCCAAATTCAAACTTAATATCATAAAGTTCAAGTCCTTTTTCAGCTATAGTATCACGAACTATGTTAGAAATTTTTTGAGTCATACTCTTCATTGAATCGAATTGAGCTTGAGTCATAATATTTAAAGCTTCTAAACCTTCAGATGTTATAAGTGGGTCACAACGGTCATCATCTTTTAAAGTTGCTTCTACATAACAATCTAACTTAGCTCCTTCTTCAACACATGAACCATAACGACGTAAGAAACTACCAACAGCTCTATAACGACAAATAACTTCTAATCCATTACCAAAAACTTTTGCTGGTAACACTTCCATAGTTGCATCTTCTAAATTAGCACTTACATAATGAGTTTTAATTCCAGCATTGTTTAGAATTTCAAAGAACTTAACAGATGTTTCTAAATTAGCCTTACCAATTCCATCTATGCTTAGCCCTACAGTATTTTCACCTGGATCGAATACACCATCTTTGCCAGTTACATCATCCTTAAATTTAAGTAAGCAATTTCCATTATCTAATTCAAAAACATCTTTAGTCTTTCCTTGATACACTTTTTTCATAAACAACCTCCAAAATATTAAATTATTATATTGAATAAGGCATTAGTGTCAAAAAAGTTCTGGTATTCGTATAAAAATTTATATTGATGCCTTACATTTAATATTATATCACAAAAATAGAGAATTTTTCCGAACATTTTTACAAAAATAACAAAAAAAGTACACTTTATAAAAAAGTTTAGAAAAGTGCCAAGAAAGAAAGTGAGTGTCATTTGTATTAACACACATAAGTTTTTGTAGGAAATTTTTTTGACACACTTTGACACACATATAATAATAGTCTGATAAATGGCATGAAACCTATATTTACAAATATTGGCATAAAAATTGCTTTATATATTTTACATAAAAAAGATGAGTATATATCTAAATAAAATAAACAATAGAGGTGGTTAATGTGAAGTCAGTTAAGTTCTATGGTGTAAGAGATACAAGAGTCGAGAATGCAGATATACCTAAAATATTAGAAAAAGATGATGTAATAGTTAAAGTAAAAGTTGCTGGGATATGTGGCTCTGATATATCGAAATACTCAAAGACAGGTCCTCATATGGTTGGAGAAATCTTAGGTCATGAATTTTCAGGAGAGGTAGCAGAAGTTGGTATAGAAGTAAAAGATTTTAAAATAGGAGATAGAGTTGCTGTTTGTCCAGCTATGCCATGTTTTGAATGTGATGAATGTAAAAAAGGGCTGTATTCAAGATGTAATAATGTAGCAATAATAGGAAATAAAGAGCTTGGAGGATGTTTTGCTGAATACACAAAGGTAAAGGAGAGAAATTTAATAAAAATACCAGAAGAAATAAGTTATGAAACGGCTGCTGCTTTAGAGCCAGTGTGTATAGCAGGACATGGACTTTTTAGGTCAGAAACTAAGGTGGGAGATACTGTTGTAGTACTTGGAACAGGACCAATAGGCTTGTTTTCAATACAATGGGCAAAAATATTTGGTTCTACAAAAATAGTGGCTATAGATGTATTTGATGAGAAATTAGAATTAGCGAAGGAATTAGGAGCAGATATTTGTATAAATGCAAAAGAAAAAAATATTGTAGAAGAGATAAAAAAATTAACTAATGGAGCTGGAGCAGACATTGTTATTGAATCAGCAGGGACTCCAATGACATGTGGTCAGGTATTGTTATTAGCTAAAAAAGGTGGGACAGTACTTTATGCAGGAGTACCATATGGAGATGTAGCTTTAAGCAGAGAACAATTTGAAAAGATAGTGAGAAGTGAGCTAACTGTGAAAGGAACTTGGTTTGGAAATTCATTTCCATTTCCAGGAAAAGAATGGAGTGCTGGCTTGTATCATATGCAAAAAGGTGACATGAATGTTGAAAAATTGGTGACACACAGAATAAATTTAGATGAAGTGCCAGATTATTTTGAAAAAATATACAAAAGAGATATTTTCTTTGGTAAGATAATGGTTAATGTGGCTAATTAAGGTAGAGTAATAAAGATAGTAATTTATAGTGTATATAAAAAAGTTAAGAGAGGTATGATTCATATGGCAGGAATAATTATAGCTGCACATGGGAATATGGCTAAAGCAATGTTAGAAAGTGCTGAATTAATAGTAGGGAAACAAGAAAAAGTAGAAACTTTAGGATTAAACCATGGTGACAGTATAGATGAGTTTAGTAGAAAATTAGAAAATGGAATTGAAAAATATAAAGATGAAGGTATTTTAGTATTACTTGATTTTTATGGAGGAACTCCTTTCAATACATCTGCTGTTATAATAAACAAATTTGCTAAGGACTGTGAATTGGAATGTTTAACAGGTGTAAATTTGCCTATGCTTTTAGAACTGTTTTTAAACAGAGATACTATGAAGTTAAAAGATTTAAAAAGTTTATGTGAAGAAGTTGGAGCTTCAGGAATTAAGGACGTAAAAGCAGCTTTAAAGATATAAAATAAATTAAAATTTTGGAGGAATTATTATGAGCAATATAGCGTTAACAAGAATTGATGATAGGTTAATACATGGTCAAGTTATCACTGCTTGGTGTAAGATTACATCAGCAAAGAGAATAGTAATAGTAGATGATTTAGTTGTAAAAGACCCATTTATAGTACAAGTCTTACAAATGGCAGCACCTTCAACTGTTAAGGTTGAAGTGCATGATATAGAATCAGGTGCTGAGGTTTTAAAATCATATGATGGAGATGAGAATTTAATAGTATTAGTTAAATATCCTAAAACTGTTTTGGGTCTAGTAAATAATGGAGTAGATTTAAAAGAGTTAAATGTTGGGGGTATGGGAGCTGGTCTTGGAAGAAAAAGTTTTTATAAAAATATATCAGTATCAGATGAAGAGAAAGAAATATTTAAGGAATTAATATCAAAAGATGTTAAGTGTTTTATACAAATAGTTCCAGATGCAAAGAAAATTGATGTAGGAACATTATTGTAAGGCCTATTTTGTAAATATTTAAAAGTAAATAAGGAGGAAGAACATGCAAATTTCACTAATTCAAGCAGTTTTAATAGCAATTTTTTATTATCTTTCTTGGAGTCCATGGCTAACTTATGTTGGATTTTTTACATGGAATAGACCTTTATTAGCTGGATTTGTAACAGGAATTATACTAGGAGACCCAGTTCAAGGAGCAATTATAGGTGCAGGTATAAATATGATATACTTAGGATTCATATCAGCAGGAGGGGCTCAAATGGGAGACCCAGCTTTTGCAGGATATGTGGGGACTGCTTTAGCTATAGCATCTAATTTGGATGTAAGTACTGCAATGGCAATAGCTGTTCCGCTAGGTACTGTTGCAACTGTGCTTTGGATAGGTAAAATGACAGTAAATTCTTTTTTTGCACACTGGGCAGATAGAGAGGTTCAAAAAGGGAATATAGATAAAGTAGCATTTATAAATATAGTTCCACCTCAGATACTATTGTTTGTAATGAGTTTTATACCAGCGTTATTAGTTGTTTATTTTGGGCCAAATGCAATAGATGGAATGTTAGAAGTAATGAATGATAATGTATTACATGTATTCAATGTAATTGGAGCTATGTTACCAGCGCTAGGAATTGCTATGAACTTAAAATTAATTGGAAATAAGTTTACTATGCCATTTTTCATATTAGGTATATTAATGGCTGTTTATTTTAAAATAGATATAATAGTAATATCTGTTATTGGAGTAATACTTGCTCTTACAATTACTTCAATTAAATATGGAAAAGATGGTGCGACATCTTAAATATATAAGAAAGGGGAAAATATTATGTCAAATACAAAAAGTCAAGTAGCTAAGAAAACGTTAAGCAAAAAAGATGTGATAAAGTCATGGCTAAGATGGTTTTTCTTTGCACAATCCAACTACAATTATGAAAGATTACAATCAACAGCATTTTCACATTCAATGTTACCAGTACTTAAAAAACTATATCCAGATAAAGAAGAGTTAAAGCAAGAAGTAGAAACTCACTTGGCATTTTTTAATACAGAGCCTATATGTGGATGTGTTATACATGGAATAACAATAGCTATGGAAGAAGAAAAAGCTAATGGAGCAGATGAAATAAGTGGTGATGGTATGAATGCCATAAAGACAGGTTTGATGGGACCATTGGCAGGGATTGGAGATACTTTAACTCAAGGAGTTATAACACCTATAGTATTAGCTGTTTGTATTGGTTTAACTGAGGGAGGAGCATCAATTGCAGGACCGATATTATTTGTATTAGCTCAATATATAATAATGACTTCAATTTCATTTGGAATGTGGACAAATGGTTATAAGTATGGTAAAAAAGCTGTTGAAAGTATACTTCAGGGTGGAATAGTAAATAAAGTTATAGAAGGTGCTTCTATACTAGGGACTTTAGTTATGGGCGGACTTGTAGGTAGATTTATTAATTTATCTACACCAATAAGTTATACTAGTGGAGATTTTAAATTTAGTCTTCAGACAGATTTACTTGATAAGATATTTCCTGGATTAATTCCTTTGGTACTTACTTTGTTAGTGCTTTTAGCTTTAAAGAAAGGTCTTTCTCCAATAAAAATAATGGGTATATTGATAGTGGTAGGTGCTATTACAGGTATATTAGGATTATTTTAAATAAATGCATATGATGTATTAATGAGGATTTTAGATAAATTGGCTATATCTATAAAATACAATAGTAATTAGGGTAAATTAGATTTTCAATAGATTAAGATTTAAGCTTAGATAAGCTATGTAGAATATATAATTTTGTAAAAGGTATCTCAAAATGATTTTTTAATTGTAAATGAGGTACTTTTTTATTTATGGACTTAGTATTAAAGCTTATCTGTACTGTATTTTATATTGAGCTTTAGTAATAATTGTAAACTTCCTGTAACATATATTTTATATAATTGAAACAATGGATATAATATGAAATATAATAAATTTAGGGATGTGAATATATGAATATATTAATTGCTGATGATGAAGTGAGTATGATTAAGATACTTTGTGCTTATTTTAAAAAAGAAGGCTTCAATGTATTTACTGCAAAAAATGGCGAAGAAGCTTTAAATGTTTTTTATGAAAATAAAATAGACTTAGCAATACTGGACTGGATGATGCCAGTAATTGATGGAATAGAGGTTTGTAAAGAGATAAAAGAAAATAGTAATACAAAGGTACTTATGTTAACAGCTAAAAGTCAAAGTGAAGATGAAATCGAGGCACTCAATATAGGAGCAGATGAATATGTTAAAAAGCCATTTGACCCTAGAGTTTTAATAATAAGGGCTAAGAAATTGGTAAATTATAAAGATACAATTAATATAAAAGATTTAAAAATAGATTTTGAGTCAAATAAAGTTTTTAAAGGTAATGATGAACTACTATTGACTAAAAAAGAATTGGAATTAATGCGCTGTTTAGTCAATAACAAAGGAATAGTGTTATCTAGGGAAAGACTTTTAGATTTAGTCTGGGGATTGGATTATGATGGAGATTTTAGAACAGTAGACACTCATATAAGAAGACTTAGAACAAAAATAGGAGAAGATATAATAAAAACTTACAGAGGATTAGGATATAGTCTGGAGGATTTTGATGACTAAACTAAATAAGAAGTTATCTATAAGTATATCAATAGTAGTTGTAGTCGTTTATATAATATCTATAGTTATAAATAGTATGTTTATTCATAGGTATTATTTACATGAAAAAAGAAATGTATTGAATAATATTGAAAATGAAATAAAACATAAGGATATGAATAAATTAAAGTCAAATATTGAATCAATTGAAGAAAAAAGCAATACAGCCATTGTATATGTAACATTAGATAAAAATTACAAAGATAAAAATAGCATAGATAAAATAAATGAAGATTTACTAGATGCCTTTTGGAATAAAGGTTTGAGCTTAAATAAATTTTGGATTGAAGGAAGTGTTTTAAAGGATATTGACAATAAAAGTATTAATAAAATATATAATCAAGGAAAAACCAAATATAGTCTACTAGTAAAGTTTATGAAAAAGGATAATTATTTATTTGCTATATCTATACCAATAGAACATTCAGAAGAAACAATTGGTATAGTAAATAGATTTAATATAATAATGGGGATATTTTCAGTAATTATAATAACTATACTTACATTTATACTGTCAAACAGAATTATAAGGCCTATGGAAAAATTAAAGCTTTTATCTAAGGATATATCTGAGTTAAACTTTAGAACTGAGGCTATAAAAACGAACGATGAAATAGAAGAGTTAGCTTATAGCATAAATATAATGAGTGTAAAGCTTGAAAAGGCACACAATGAATTAAATAAAAGGAATGAAAATTTGAAGTCTTTTATATCTGATGCATCTCATGAAATGAAAACTCCAATAGCACTTATAAAAGCATATTCTATAGGCATGAAAGATGGCTTGGATGATGGTACTTATACAGATACAATAATTGAACAGGCAGAAAATATGTCTAATACAATAAATACCCTTTTATATTGGGCTAAATATGAGAAAAAAGAAGTTAGTTTGTGTGAAGTAGATTTAAAGGAAAGACTGCTAAAGAATTTAAAAAATTATGAATTATTGATATCTAAGGATAATATAAGTGTTAAATGCGATATAGAAGATAAAAATCTTATAATAAATTCTGATAAAGATAGTATAGATATGGTACTTAATAATCTGATTAGTAATGCAATAAAGTATACTAGTGATAATGAGATAGAGATTAATCTTTTTAGAGATAAGGATAAGATTATTTTATCTATAAAAAATGGAATAGATTATGATAGAGAAGATGAGATTGATAATATATGGAAGCCTTTTTATGTCTTAGAGAAGTCAAGAAGTAAAGAACTTTCAGGTACTGGTCTTGGTCTTACAATAGTCAAGACTATACTTGAAGAAAATAATTTTAGATATAAGGTTGAAATTTATGATGGAAAGATAGAGTTTTATATTATCTTTATATAAGCTTTATATTATTTTTATATTGTCTCATAAAGATACAACAAAATAAAATATAAATATAAAAAATAATTTAAAAAACATCAAATTAATTTGTTTTTCATATGGATAAAATTGGTTGATTAATATATAATCATAAGTATAAATAATGAAATTTATTTATAAAAGAAGTAGCACTTTTAATTCTAAGAGCTACTTTTTTTTACATAAAATCTACTATTTTACTACAATTCATTAACATAAAAATTAAACTCACCTTAAAATTTAAATTTACTAATTTTTCAATTAATTAGAAAATATACATATTCCTTTATAATAACTATAATATAAGAAAATAATAAGTAAATTATATATTAATTATGAAATCATTATAGTTAGAAAACCTCTTTAAAATTAGTCTTTAAGTATCCATTAGAATTAAAACGGGAACAAAAAGAAGCAATTAGGTACTACTAATGGACAAGGGGGAAATATAATGAAAATACCAAAGAAGATTGCTGCTATGCTTACAGTTACTATGATAGCTGGAAGTTCTACAGCAGGCATAGCTAGTGCGCAAACAGTAGCAACAAATTTAACAGGACAAGAGAGATATGAAACTGCTGTAAAAATAAGTCAAGATGGATGGAAAAATGCTGATGAGGTAGTAATAGTAAATGATTCATCTATAGCAGATGCTCTATCCGCAACACCATTTGCAAAGGCAAAAAATGCTCCTATACTTTTAACAGGTAAAGATAAATTAAATGATAAGACAAAAGCAGAGTTACAAAGATTAAAAGCTAAGAAAATATATTTAATAGGTGGAACTTCTGTATTAAGTGCAAATATAGAAAAACAAATAAAAGATTTAAAAATATCTTTTGAAAGAATATCTGGTGCAGAGAGATACCAAACATCTTTAGAGTTAGCAAAGAGATTAGATGCAGTAAGTGATGTTAAGAAAATAGCTGTAGTTAATGGTGAAAAAGGGCTTGCAGATGCAGTAAGTGTGGGTGCTCCAGCTGCACAAAATAATATGCCAGTAATACTTGCTGATTCTAAAAATGGAACAGCAGTTGCAGATAAATTTATAAAAGATGCAGGAATAACTCAATCTTATGTAGTAGGTGGGGAAAGTTCAGTTTCTGAAGCTGTAAAAAATAAACTACCAAATAGTACAAGATTAGGTGGAACAGATAGAAATGATACAAATGCAAAAGTAGTAAAAGAATTCTATAAAAAGACAGATTTAAAAAATGCATATGTAACTAAAGATGGTATGGCTAAACAAGACCAACTTATAGATGCATTAGCAGTAGGTGTATTAGGTGCTAAAAATCAATCGCCAGTAGTTTTAGTTGGAAAAAATCTATCAGCTTCACAAAAAACTTTAGTTAACTCTAAGAGTTTTGATAAAATAACTAAGGTTGGTGGAAATGGTAATGAAACAGCATTTAATGAAATGAAATCATTACAAGAAGTAAGTACAGTTGAGGCTAAAACAATTGCTGAATTAAAATCAGCTGTAGATAAAGCAACTGCTAATGATGTTATAAACTTTAAACCAACTAGTGAAGTTAAAGAAGCATTTACAATACAAACTGACAAAGCAGTAACAGTGAACTTAAATGGTACATATACAAAGACTGTAACTATCAACATGCCTAATGGGGATGTAAATAACTATGCAAAAGTAGATGATGTAATTATAGATGATGTTAAAGATGGAACTTTTGTTAACTATGGAAAAATAACTAACTTAAAAGTTAATGATAAAAATGGAGCTAAGATAGAAAATAATTCAAAAGGTGAGATTGGTAGTTTAACAGTAGCATCTGGAGCAAGTCAAGTAAAAGTAAATAATGGTGGTAAGATAACTACAGTTACAAATAATTCTAAAGGAACTACTATAGATAATAAGGGTACAATAAGTACTGTTAAGGGAGACAATTCTCCATCTATAAGTGGAAATAATCCAGGTTCTAACTCATCAGGAGGAAGTTCATCAAGTGGAGGTTCTTCAGGAGGAAGTAGTAGTGGAGGAAGTTCTTCTAACCAAAATCAAACAGCAGTAAATAAAGAGGCTGCAAAAATAACAAGTGTAGCTGCACCAGCAAAAGATGCAACTAAATTAACTATGCCATCAGTATCAAGTGGATATACAATAGCAATAAAATCATCAAGCAACGAGAATGTTATAAAGAAAGATGGAACAATAGTACCACAAAATACAGCAACAACAGTGAAACTAGTATTTAAAATAACACATACATCAAGTGGAAAAACAGCAGATACTAAAGAAATAGGTGTAGTAGTACCAGCTAAATCAACAGATGAAGAATTACAAACAGCAGTAAATAAAGAGGCAGCAAAAATAACAAGTATAGTTGCACCAGCAAAAGATGCAACTAAATTAACTATGCCATCAGTATCAAGTGGATATACAATAGCAATAAAGACTTCAGATAATGAGGCAGTTGTAGATAAAAATGGAACAATAGTACCACCAGATGCAGAAACAAAAGTTACATTAGTATTTACAGTAGAGCATACATCAAGTGGAAAAACAGCAGATACGAAATCAATAGAGGTAACAGTACCTGCTAAAACAGCTGTAGATACAGACCAAGAAGCAGTAGATAATGAGGCATCAAAAATAACAAGTGTAACTGAACCAACAAAAGATGCAACAACACTAACTATGCCAACAGTACCAAGTGGATATACTATATCAATAAAATCATCAACTAATGAAAATGTTATAAAGAAAGATGGAACAATAGTACCACCAGATGCAGAAACAAAAGTTACATTAGTATTTACAGTAGAGCATACATCAAGTGGAAAAACAGCAGATACGAAATCAATAGAGGTAACAGTACCTGCTAAAACAGCTGTAGATACAGACCAAGAAGCAGTAGATAATGAGGCATCAAAAATAACAAGTGTAACTGAACCAACAAAAGATGCAACAACACTAACTATGCCAACAGTACCAAGTGGATATACTATATCAATAAAATCATCAACTAATGAAAATGTTATAAAGAAAGATGGAACAATAGTACCACCAGATGCAGAAACAAAAGTTACATTAGTATTTACAGTAGAGCATACATCAAGTGGAAAAACAGCAGATACAAAATCAATAGAGGTAACAGTACCTGTTAAAACAACAGTAACAACTGTATCCTCTTTATTAGGTAGAATAGCAGTAAATCTTTTTAATTTCAATAAATAAAACTAGTATGTAAAATGGGCTGTAAGTAGATTTGTATAAAAACAAATTTACCTACAGCTCTTTTGGTATACTAAAGTAGCAAATTTTGAATAATATTCATATGAAAAATTTAAAAACTATACCTTTAAAACTTCACATAATATTCATATGAATTCTCTATTAAATTCACACACAAGAGTTATTATATAAACATAGAAGATAGTAAAACTAGCTTAAAAACATAATATAATACCCTATACAAAATAGTGGCAACTCTCCCTCACATCCTCAATTGTTGCCACTATTTTAATTTTTTTGTAAAAACACAACAACAAAAAACCCCACCATACAGTGGAGCTTTCCATAATTTTCAACTTTCATTCAATCTCTTAACTTTTATCTAAGCACTAAGCCTTAAAACAAACAGAATTTCTGCCTTCAAGCTCTCTATTTATCTTAGCGACCTTAATCTTAATCTTGTCCTTCAAAGGAATACACCCTATATTGCTTTCACTTCTCACATTAACACTTCCAACAAACTTACCAGAATCATTATAATACTTTGCAACACCAACAATATCTCCCTTATTGATAGGATAACTCATACTCTTAAACACTATCTTAGGATTGATATTCTCATTATCTGAAACAACACCATATAAATCTTTATCTACCTTAACTTTTATCTTAAAATCATCAATACCATCAACACAAGGAGTTTCTATAGTATCCCCCTTATGAGCTATTTTTTTAGAATGGAAATTGTCTTTACCATACTTCAATAAGCTAGCAGAAGAAGAAATTCTATTCTTCTTATTACCATCACCAAGTACAACACCTATTAATCTATGATTTCTTTCATTTTTAGCATCTTTAGGTACCATCATAGAAAATGCAAAACAATATCCAGCATTATCTGTATAACCTGTCTTTATTCCATCAACACCAGGAACTGAAACAAGTAGAGGATTTGTATTGTAGTGTGTAAAATCTTTTTTAGTATCATTATAAACTTGCATAGTAGTTATTCTAGTAACCTGACTTTCATAATGGTCATACATATACTTTCCAAGAGTAACTATATCATGAGCTGTTGATATGTTCTCGATAGGAGGCTCTTTACGTTCTGGGTCAGTATATCTAGGAAGACCATTTGGATTAAAATAATACGTATCATGCATTCCTATTTCTTCAGCTTTCTTATTCATCATATCTACAAAATTCTTTTCATCTTTACCAATGTATTTCGCTATGGCCATAGCAGCATCATTTCCAGAAACAAGCATAAGACCTTGCATAAGCTCCCCTAGAGGTATTTCATCGCCATCTTTAAGCTTACAAGTAGAACCTCCAACAGAGGCTGTAGACTTGTCTATTTTTACTATATCAGTTTCTTTAACTTGATTCTTATCTACTGCCTCTATTGCAAGTAAAAATGTCATCATCTTACTTAAGCTAGCTAGAGGCATTTTTTCGTCGCTATTTTTTTCAAATAATATTCTTCTAGTATCTTGGTCTATAAGCAATGCTGCCCTTGAAGAATTTGGGACTGGTGGATTATCTGCAAATGAGAATCCAGGTGTTATAAATGTAAAAATTAATGCAAGTATTGCTAAAAGTTTTATTTTTCTTTTCAAAATTTCATCCTCCATTTCATATACTAATTATGTGCGCAAGATAGGAACTATAGGCTCTATTTATTTAGATATTCATTAATCATATCTATTATATAAGCAATTTCCTCATCTGGTATCGAAATATTAAAGTAAGCTTCAGTTGTTTTAAACGCTTCTCGTATTAATTCATATAATTTATAATTTTTACCAATTAACTCAGTAATGTTATTATATGGAAAAGTTGTATTTTTAAAACATCTTTCTATCATAAAAGAGCAGTGTAGTATATATCCAAGTTTAAATTTACTCTTAAGGTCTTCGTCTATTAATTCTATTATTGAAAATAATGATGAATTAACATAGTTGAATAATTTAACTGAGTCCAATAATTCTAAGTTCTGAGACATGAAGTTTATTATTAAGCTGTTATATGATAGATTTGTTTCCTTTATATTAGTGATAATATTGGTGTTGAATGTACCTTCTATTATCTTGTTTAACATATCAAGGCCATATCCATTTAGAAGTTCTTCTATGTGTATAAATGGAGTGTTAGCAACATTAAAGTCTACACTACCAACAACTGCTAAAATTTTAGTATTACTAAATTTATTCCTATAAATTTTAAAACTCTCTATATTATGAGGAACTAAGTTAATATTGTACTTATTGATATTTTTTAGCGAAGAATTTATAAAGTCTGCAACTTTCATAGCTGAACCATAACCTGTTATACAAGTAGTTATTATAGCATAATCTCTCGATTTTTCAGGATAATTTATTTCTGATGAGTCAATTGCAGCTCGTCCAATATATGGATTTAAAGAACTTAAAGAGTTAGCTAACTCATCTAAGGTCATTTCTGGTAGAGTACTTTTTCTTACTGCTTCCAAAACTATTGGAGTAGACACCATTTCAATAGAGCGTGTTTTAATCTTTGTTTTTTCTGAAATAAGTTCTCCAAAAGCTATAAGAGAGCCCATGTCTGTTAAAAGGAGTACCCCCTTACCTTCATCACATTCTTTTACCAATTCTATAGCTTTGTCAAGTATAGTACTTACTTTCACATCCAAAGGCATATCAATTGCATTACAATGGTTTGTACCAAGTAGTGAATTGGCTACATCACACATACTGCTAGCTGTTGAATTTCCATGAGCAAGTATTATAACTCCAATACTTTCAGAGTGATTATTAGGTTCAAGGTATGTACTATTTAGAAACATAGATATAAATTTCACTTCATCTTTAGGTAAAGATATCTGTAGGTCGTTTTCAATTATACTTAAAACTATTTTAGCTATATTTAAATCTTTCTCTAAGAAAATTTTATCATTATATAGATTGTACTTAGGATTATATGTATCCTGGTTTATATTTTCTATAAGAGCACTTATATGCATTGAAAGAGCAACATAAGTTTGTTTTGTATATTTATTTCGAGAGATTTTTTCAGCCTCTTTTAAAGAGTGTTCAACAGCATAGTAAATCTTTGGGTTGATTACTTTAAAAATCTCATTACTTGTATAATCAGAATGAGTTACTGAGGATACTGAAAGTAATTTTGTAGAGTATTTCTCCATGTAATTTATAAACATACTCCTTATATCATTTTCTAGATAAGGAATCTCTGTAGAGTATCTAAATCCATCGTTTGATGTATCTATATTGTATTTAGATAGTTCTTTTGTATATTCAACCTCTAAGTTGTTACCATTGAATTCATAAAAAAGCATATAATCAAGTTCTGATAATTTATTTAAATTACTACGATTTTCATTCAACTTTAAAAGACCAGTGTAAATATAGTCAGGAACAAGAGATAAGTCTATTTCTATGTTGTCTTTTAGTTCAGTCTTATAATTTAAAAATGCTCTTGCACTCATAAGTTGTATATCAGACTTAAGTTGACCTATATTACCAAAACAATCATAAAGTAGTAATGATTTAATTACGTCTTTATGAACTCTTATAGTTGCATTAGTATATTTAGATTCTACAATAAAGAAATATTTAATGAGAGATAATCTTTCTTTTAAGGACCTATCCTGTAAAGCAGGTAGGTTAATTGTAACAGGAATTCTTCTTAGAAAAGTTCCAAGTAAGGAAGACTGTATGTCTTCTGTTGTAGCACACACAATAAAGACTGTAGCTCTATGTACGACATCAGATTCTCCTAATCGTCTGTATATACCTTTATCCATCAAAAGAAAAAGCATCTCTTGACCTTCTGGGGGTAATCTGTGTATTTCATCCAAAAACAATATACCACCATTAGCCTGTGCAACTATCCCAAATTTATCTTTATTAGCACCAGTAAAAGAACCTTTAACATAACCAAATAAATTACTAAGAAGTAAGTTAGCATTTTCTGCATATTCAGCACAGTTAAATACTACAAATTTACTTTCAGAAGAAAATACTTTGCTTTCTATAGCATATTTGTACATTGTTTCAGCAAAGGTACTCTTTCCAACACCAGTAGGCCCTATAAGTAATGTATTAAGACCTTTTGGAGGGTAAAGTATGGCAGATTTAGCTTTTTCTATAGCTAATTTAAGGCTAGAATCATGTCCAAGTAATGTTGAGAAGACATCTTCTGAATCATTTTTAGTTGATTTAAATAGTTCATTACAATTGCTTATAGAATATTCCGAGCTATTTAAGGTACGACCAATCAAATTTTCAATAATACCAGCATGTAAAAATAAAATAGGTTTACCAGATATTTTTACAACTTTCTTTTCATTGTATAGATTATTTAATTCTTTACTAGTATTACTTCTATCAAGAGATGAATTGTTAGCAACTTCAAGAGTAGTAAATCCTGTTTTCTCTGATTGTAGGTCTTTTAAAGTTATATCATTACATAACTTATGTAGTGATAATAAAACCTTATCTTTTCTTAACATATAGTACCCCCTTTCTTTATATTTAAGTTATATTAAATATATTATAATATATATTTAATATTAAAATAAGGTTTATAGTGGATATTTTGTATTTTACTTTTTAATATGTTGTTTTGTGTAGTAGTTGGTGTTAAAATAATAGTTGCATTATATGAGATATGGATTTTTATGGATTTACATAAGGTATTATGTTGTTATATTAGATAAGTATAAATTTTGTAATGTATGTAGCACTTTTATCTAATGTTCATATAAATATATAAAAACTAATTACTTAAATATATATAAATTAATTATTAGGTTATGAGAAATTTAAAAGTGTACAGATTTAAAATTATAGTTATTGTAAATCGTCAATTGTAGTAGGTTTTAGAGTATTTAATGAAGAATTGGTAAAATGAAGAGTAAGTGGAGAGGGAATTTTTTATTGAAACAAAAATAATGAAAAGAAAAATAAGCTTGTAAAATTTAAAGAGGTTGTATATCAATGGTTGAAAGTGTCTATGAAATATTAATTCAGCCATTTTATGGTGTAAATAACTTTATAATTTATTTTTGACAAGCATAAAAAACAAATTTTTTCATAAAATCTAAATATTGGATATTAATTATTTAAAATAGTTTTAAATAATTAATATATTGTAATAAAATATGAATAATATTATAAAAGAATGGGAGATATGTTTTGTGGATATAGATAGAATTTTAAACTTTTCCTCAAATGCAGGTAAAGCTATGTTGCAAAGTGGAGGAGAAACTTATAGAGTTGAAGAAACGATAAGTAGAATATGCCAATCTTTTGGTATAGAGCATGTAGATGTATTTGCAACTCCAACGGCTGTAATGGCATCTGTTTTTGTAGATGGAAAACTACATTCAGCAATTAAAAGAATAAGTTCAAGAAGGGTAGACCTAAACTTAGTTCATGAAGTTAACTCATTATCAAGAGCAATCAGTATAAATAATTTAGATATTGAGTTATGTGAGAGGATTTTAGATGAGATAAGTGAAGATAATTATTATTCAGATATAGTAACAATAATTTTTGCAGGTATTGCAGCATCAACTTTTTCTATATTATTTGGAGGAGATTTAAAAGAATTTATAGCTGCGTTTATGGTGGGAATAATGACTAAATTTGTTATTATGTACCTAAATAAGTCCTCACTAAACGATTTTTTTGTAAATGCGATAGGAGCAGTTGTTATAGCTTTTTGTTCTATTGTGATTCTAAAACTTGGATTTATAAAGACTATGGACCATTTAATAGCAGGAGCAATAATGCTTTTGGTTCCAGGACTTGCTTTAACTAATGCGTTAAGAGACTTGTTAGATGGTCAATTGATATCTGGTCTTGCAAAGTTGGCAGAAGTATTTTTTGTAGGTGTATCCATAGCAGTAGGAATGTTTTTGGTACTAGGATTATACTTCAAGTTAGGGGGTATATAAATGAAATTGTTTATAGAAGTAGTAGCAGCTTTTTTTACAGCCTTAAGTTTTGGAGTCTTATTTAATATGAAGGGAAAAAACTTGATAATATCAGGTGTAGGTGGAAGTATAGCTTGGTTTTCGTATAAGTTTTGTTTGAATATGGGTGTATCAGTAAACCTGTGTTTTTTTATAGCTACAGTATGTTTTGCAATATACTGTGAATTATGTGCTAGGATTTATATGACTCCATCGACAACCTTAAGTGTTTGTTGTCTCATAATCTTAGTACCAGGTTATGGAATATATAACACTATGTATTCTGTTTTAACTAATGATTATATTAAGGCAGTAGAGTATGGGGTAAGTACATTATCTTGTGCAGGTTCGATTGCATTGGGGTTAGTATTTATAACTACAGTATTTAGAAGAGTTAATCTGTATGGAATAGTTTCGAAGATAAAAGATAATGAAAAATATAAGAAGAGCATAAATAAAATTAAACCACAGAAATAGAAAAAATTGACTTTTATACCAAAGGATGATAATATAATAACATAAAATAGAATAAGAATATCTTTTATTAAATTAGATATTCTTATTGTTATAATATCAGTCACGGTTTTTTATTTCAACAAACCGACAACTTGAATCACAGATGTAAGTTTTAGAACTTGTTTTGTATTAACAAATTTGTATTAATGTAGAAACATTAATTCTAAATTAAAAAGGGGGAAAATCAAAATGGAGAAGCTGTCAGATAAGAGGAGAGTCAAGGCAGTAAGTATGGAAACTTTCGTATTTATTGTACTTTTGGCGGTAGGATTTGGCTATGTAGGCAGTATCATGGGTGCAGGAATGATGTTCAAAGTAATAATGAGCACGGCACATGCACTTTTACTAGACACAGTATTTTTGATAATGGCAATGGCAGTCCTTGCAGGTGCACTTAGTGCATTACTTTCAGAATTTGGAGTAATATCTTTAGTAAATAAGATATTTAAGGGCCTTATGAGACCTATATGGGGGTTACCTGGTGCTAGTATAGCAGGAGTAGTGGCAACTTATTTATCTGATAACCCAGCTATTATACCATTCGCTAAAGACAAAACATTTACACAATACTTTAAAAAATATCAAGTGCCTGCTTTATGTAACTTAGGAACAGCTTTTGGTATGGGACTTATTGTAACAACTTTCATGATAGCTCAAGGTAAAGAATATGTATTACCAGCTATAATTGGTAACGTTGGAGCAATAATAGGTAGTATTATTAGTGTTAGAATTATGTTGACTTTTACTAAAAAGTATTATAATTATGACCCTAAAAGTGATAATGACAAACAAGCAAGTGTAAACAGTGCAAAGATTGAAGAGTTTAGAGAAATAAGAGATGGTAATGTATTCCAAAGAACATTGGATGCTATACTTGAAGGTGGTAAGCTAGGTGTTGAAATGGGTATGGCTATAATACCAGGAGTTTTAGTAGTTTGTACATTAGTTATGTTATTAACTTTTGGACCATCTACAGACCCTGCTACAGGTCAAGCTGTTTACACAGGAGCTGCATATGAAGGTATAAAATTATTACCTGCTATTGGTGACAAAATCAGTTTTATAATAGAACCATTATTTGGATTTACTTCACCAGAAGCAATAGCATTCCCTGTAACTGCATTAGGTGCTGTTGGAGCAGCAATATCTCTAGTACCAGAATTCATAAAATCAGGTGCTATAACTCCTAATGATATAGCAGTATTTACAGCAATGGGTATGTGTTGGAGTGGATATTTAAGTACACACATTGGTATGATGGATGCTTTAGATGCAAGACCATTAGCTGGTAAAGCGATTCTTTCGCATACAATAGGTGGTTTATGTGCAGGTGTATGTGCCCACTTTATATTTATGCTTGTCGGATAGGAATGTTTTAAAAATCAAATATTAAGATATTATAATTTATTAGATTGAATTGAACTAACAATTTAAATATGTAAAAATTAAATTAGTGATTTAAATATATAAAGGTGCTGTTTTGAAATAGAGATTTATTTTCATTTTAAGACAGCACCTTTTAGTAATTTGAAGGTATTAATTAAATGTATTGATTGAATTTATTATGATAAAATTGTATTATATACATTAGAGTCAATTTAAACAGTAACAATAAGGAGGAATTGTAGTAAATGAAAAAAGAACGACTACATCATGAGGACTTAAAAGAGTATGATTATGATGAAGATGACTATCTCAGTAAGAAAATAATTATTAAGGACTTTATAAAAACTATATTGGTTATGATAATTGCTACTGGAATATCAGTAGCTTTTAAAAAAGTAGGTTTTAATGAATCTAATATTATTTTAGTGTATATATTAGGTGTATTATTTGCTACAAGTATAACACATGGGTATTTTTTTGGAATACTTTCTTCAGTAATAGGAGTGCTATCATTTAATTTTTTCTTTACACACCCATTATATACTTTTATAGCTTATAGAAAAGATTATCCAATGACCTTTTGTATTATGCTTTTGGCAGCAATTATAACAAGTACTTTAACTTCTAGAATAAAAAAAGAAGTAAGACTTTCTCATAAAAGAGAGAAAATGATAAGGTTGCTTTATGAAAATAATAAAACACTTCTTAAAGCAAAAAATAAAAATCAAATAATTGAATTTTGTGGGTCTAATTTGGTAAACATGTTAAATAGAACTGTTATAGTAACTATTGCAGATAGTGATAATAATCTAGGTAAGCCAAGTATTTATATTTGTAATAATGACGGAAGTGAGAATATATTCTATTCAGTATTAGAAAAGGAAGCTATAAAAGAGGCTTTTAGAACAGGTGTGCCAGTTGGGATTGGAACAAAATATTGTAAAAATAGTAGTGCTTACTATTTTCCTATAAAAGGTCAAGAATCCAATGTTCTTGGTGTTATAGGTATTGCATGTTTTAAAATTGATATTATTACGGAAAATGAAAAGATATTGTTAGAAGCAGTTTCAACACAAGTTGCATTAGCAATTGATAGAGAAAATCTATTTGAAAAGAATAAAAAAGCTAATCTTGAAACAGAACGAGAGAGATTAAGAGGAAACTTGCTTAGATCAATTTCTCATGATTTGAGAACTCCACTTACAAGTATACTAGGTTCTTCTTCAACTATACTTGAAAATGATGATGTAATAGATAAAGAAACTAGAGTAGAGCTACTAAAAAATATATATGAAGATACAAGTTGGTTGACTCACTCTGTTGAGAATATACTTAGTATGACCAGAATAGATGAAGGAAAATTGGATATTGAAAAACGTCCAGAGGTTGTAGATGAAATAATTGCGGAATCTATATTAAGAGTTAAAAAATTTGCCAATAGTAGAGAGATACAAACCAATATACCAGATGAAATAATAATAGTTCATGTGGATGTATTATTGATAGAGCAAGTTTTAGTAAACTTAATTGACAATGCTATAAGACATACACCTAAAAATTCTAAGATAGAATTAACTGTAAGTAAAGAAGCTGAAAATGTATTATTTGAAGTGGCAGACAACGGAAAAGGAATACCAAGTGAAGATATTAAGAATATATTTAATAGATTTTATACAAAGAATAAAGCAAGAAATCTTGAAAGAAGAGGGATTGGTCTTGGTTTAGAAATATGTAAGTCTATAGTACAAGCTCATGGTGGAGAAATTATTGCTTTTAATAATCCTTCTGGAGGAGCCACATTTAGATTTAGTATACCTTTAGATAAAGGGGAGGTGAAAGACGAATGGAAGTAAAACCGTTGGTTTTAATTGTGGAAGACGATAGACCAATTTGTAAATTTATAAAAGTGTCTCTGGAAACTCAAAACTATAGATGTGTAGAAACTGACAATGGAGGCACAGCTATATCACTTATACATTCTCTTGACCCAGATTTAATAATTTTAGATTTAGGTTTACCAGATATTGATGGAATTGAGGTAATAGGTAGAGTTAGGGCTTGTGCTAAAAATAATAAAATAATTGTTGTTTCGGCAAGAGAACATGAGAGAGATAAAGTTGAGGCTTTAGATGGTGGAGCAGATGATTATTTGACGAAACCTTTTAGTGTAACAGAACTTTTGGCTAGAGTGCGTGTGGCCCTTAGAAATAAAGTTCAACAAGGTAAGATAAATAGTGATATTCCTACAACCTTTGAGGTTAAAAATCTAAAGATAGATTATGAAAAGCATGCTGTATCTATTAATGGTGAGGAGATACACTTAACTCCAATTGAATATAAACTTGTTGAATTAATGTCTAAGTATTCAGGGAGAGTTTTAACACATAAATTTATAATAGATAAGGTTTGGGGTAATTACTATGAAAGCGAAAACCAATCTCTTAGAGTTTTTATGGCAAGTATAAGACGAAAAATTGAAAAAAATCCTGCTCAACCAGAGTATATTTTGACTGAAGTAGGAGTAGGATATCGTATGACAGATGAATAAGTATCAAATTAAAAGTATTAGTTAATCTATACTAGTAGTAGTATTTTAACTAAATATAAATAGCCATGTGTTCTATAATAAGTAGGAGGAAAGACAGCCTATTAATATTATACTTGCATGGCTATTTTTAATACAAAAACTGTGTTTTTATAAAGACTATATTTTTATTTAAATAAAATATATTTTTAATTGAAGCTTTAGTTAATGTGATATTTCTTTTTTATAAATATTTTATAC
>NZ_JAGWCU010000039.1:0-32140 GCF_020657755.1 Clostridioides sp. ZZV15-6388
CTATAAAATCACAATAATCATATGAACTGCCAATATAAGCAGTTAACATATGTGTACATCTATCCATTTTATCTCTAAACATATATTATTATCCCCCTAAAAAACTTTCATAAAAACAAAAAGAAAAATATCTTTTTGGCAACTGGCTGACATAACTTATAAGATATTTTACAAGTCTTAGTCCCTATAGCTTTGCGTCACTAAATTTCTCTAGTTTTGCCGATTTAGTTTTATTCTACAACTACAATAATATAACAGAATTAGTTATTATTCAACATAATTATTTGAAAATTGGATAAATTTATAAATATGAACGTTATTTTACTTCAAAAAAATAAACTAAACGTATAAATTATATGGTAAAAATTACCTGTATCAATTGTGATTAGAAGCTTCTATTATTAATTTGAGCTAGGCAGAATTTGAGGGAGTGACAAAACGTGGAAGAAGAAATATTAATAGAAGGGTTAGTAAGAGTAGAATTTGTGGTAATGAACTATCTATGGGAAAAAGGTTCCTTGATATCTAAAAAAGAAATAATAAGAGACATAAAGCAGATGTATGGATGGCATAAGAGTACTATAAAAATAGTATTAAAAGGATTAATTTGTAAGGATTTTTTAGCTAGAGAGATTATAAGATTTCAATCGCATTATAAAATAATAATAACTAGTGAAGAGTATGATACTTTTAATAAAAAAGTATTAAAATCTACTAAGAACAGAAAAATTATACATTCTCTTACGACGATACATAAGCCCATGAGTAAAGAAAAACTAGATTATTTAGAAGAGTATTATAGGAATTTAGAAGAATAATTTAGTATAAATTGGAAATATTATTTATACAAATTTTCTTGTTTTAAAAAATTTGTTGATATAGACTTTATCTATATATAAATTAATAGTTTAAAAGATGAAAATGATAGGTAATTACATAATAAAAACAATGAAGGTATGAAAGTATAACTTTTTGTACCTTTATTTTATTTATTATTCTGAACATATTTTAAATTATTGAATAGGCTCACTTTTGGTTAATCCAGAATCTCAAAATACAGGTGACAAATCGGGTGTGGCACTTAAATTTTTATATTCACTACTTGATTTAAAATGTTCTAAGACTGAAAAGAAGTTTAAAAAAGCAATTAGAGAGCTTTTATGGTTTGTGTGTGAGTATTTAAAGATAAGTGGTAGTAAGAGCTATGATTATAAGTCAGTTCAAATAACATTTAATCATTCTATGATAATAAATGAGTCTGAAAAAATAGATATGGCTTCTAAATCAACTGGAATTATATCAGATGAAACTATTGTCAGTAATCATCCTTGGGTTGAAGATGTTAATGATGAATTAAAGCGACTTAAAAAACAGAAAGAAGAAAGTATGAAAGAATATGAAGATGTTTTTCCAACTAAAAAGAAAACTAAAGAAGGTGAATCTATAAATGAATAATATGGATTACTGGATAAAGATTTTTAATCAGTTAGAAGAAGATGTTCATAACAAAGGTGATACCTTTAACAAGGAACTAGAAAAACAATATGACATAATACTTTACAATATCCTTAGAGAAATAAATAATTGGTATATGAAATTTGCTAAGGATAATAAAATAAGCATGCAAGAAGCTGAAAAGTTATTAAATCCAAAGGAATTAGCTGAACTTAAATTATTATTAGAAGAATATATAAAATATGGAGAAGAAAATGTAATTAGTCAAAAGTGGATGAAAGAACTGGAAAGTGCAGTCAAAAAAGTTCGTATAAGTAGACTAGAAGCATTAAAATTAAAGATAAGGCATCAAGTTGAGGTATTATACTCGAAAGAGTATGAGGATGTAAATACACTTATAACAAATACCTATAAAGATAGTTACTATCATACTGCTTTTGAAGCTCAAAAAGGTATTGGTATTGGGTTGGCGATAGCCATGATTAGCCTAAATAAGATTAATAAAATAGTTAGCAATCCTTGGACTACTGATGGAATAACATTTGGTAATAGAATTTGGAATAAGCATAGACCAAGGTTGATAAGTGAACTTGATAAAGGTATAAAACAAACATTAATCAATGGAGTATCTCCTGAAAACTTAACAAATAAAATTACTAAAAACTTTAATACAAGTAAAGAAGAGGCTAAATTATTGGTCAAATCTGAGCTTGCTTTTTTTAGTTCATTAAATCAAAGGGATTGTTTTAATAGTCTAGGAGTTGAGAAATATGAAATAGTAAGTGCATTAGATAGCAGGGTTTGTGAAAAAAGATGCAGTCCTCTTGATGGTAAAGTAATTGAGATGAAGTATTATGAAATAGGAATCACAGCACCACCATTTCATCCTAGGTGTAGATGTGTGGTAGTGCCATATTTTGATGGTGAAGAAAGTTATAGGGCAGCAAGAGAAGAAGATAGTGAGATTTATTATGTTCCAGCATCAATGAAGTATAATGAGTGGTATTCGAAGTATGCAAAAGATAGTTCCTCAAGTGGGGCAATAAGCAGAAAAAGACTAAACGACCTAGAAATATATCTAAGAGAAGAAAAACATGCTAATTTATATTATGAAGAAATAAGAAAAAGAACTAGTGATATTAAAGCGATAGCTAGAAATACAGGCTATAGCGAAAAGGTAATACAAGATATAAAAAATCATGTGTTTATGAATAAATATAATTTATATGGTGGATATAAAAGTTTTGACCCTAGTTATGATATGGCTATATCTTGGCAAAGATTAATAGAGGGGAAAGATATAAGAAAATGTGATATAATATTATTAAAGCATGAGAGATTAGAGAAGTTTCTTATGGATAGATATAATTATGATTATAAGAAAGCTCATGGTTTAGTTGTTAGAAAATATGATTATGAAAAAGCTTTAAGGGAGGGATAAATATAGTACTTATAAAGAAAAATTATATAAAAGATGATAAAGTATCTTATTTTTATCAACCAGAAGAAGATGGAGAGTTTGGAGAAGTTATACTTTATACTAAAGATAAATCTTTTGATATAGTAAAAAGAGCAGAAAGAGATAGCGAAGGGAACCATTTTTATATGTCTCATGTTTACTGTATGATACGTAAATTTATAGAAGAAAATAATTATCCAGATGAGAAAACATCTTATTGGTACTAGAAAGCACTTGCTAAATGATAAATTAGTAGGTGCTTTTATTATGTAAAAATTTATTGAGAGGGTGATTTGAAATGCTTAAATTATATGTTTTATCAATAATTGTGTTTTGCACAGGGCTTTATTTATTTAAAATGAAGATTGATAGTAATGAGGAATTGATTGAATTACCTAAAAGTGTGAATATCAGAAAAAGAAAAAAATATAATTTTATTTTTCTAGCTTTATTTCCACTACTTAATTTTATTCTTGGTGTGATACTCATACTATATTCTTTGCTAGTTAGCAATGAAGATATTATTAAATATTTAAGGAGGAATAAATAAGATGGCTAAGTTTAAAAAGAAAGCAGTTGAAGTGGAAGCATTTAGATTAGGTTATGATGTAGAACCAAAATGGTTTATTGAGAATGATAGAGTTTGTAATTTTATGGAAGAAAAATGTATTAATGGACATGTAAGTTGTGATTTAAAGACATTAGAAGGTATTATGAGAGCCAATAAAGGGGATTACATTATACAAGGTGTAAAAGGAGAAATATATCCATGTAAAGCAGATATATTTGAAATGACATATGAAAAGGTTGAATATACTGCAACTATTGAAAATTTAACAAACTATGCTGAAAATTTAGAACAAAGACATAGATACATTAATAAAGATAACAATAAGAAAAATAAATTAGAACTTTCAGCTAAGTTAGAACTAGATACAACAGATTTTGAAAAAAATATAAGAAGTGCTACAAAAGAAATTGAAACATTTAATGAAGTAGTATATAGATTAGAAGAAAATTTAAATAGAGTATTTGGAAAAGAAAAGCTTAATGAAATAAAAATAAAAAGTCCTACAAAGCAACTTTCTGATGAGGATTTGGAGTATATAAGAGAGATAGCATATAAGGATATAAAAGCACGTTTTGCTAAAGAAGGTAAAATTAAGATAAATTATTAGATAAAAAAGTAAGGTGATTTTAATGTGTATATTAACTCAAGTTATAGTTGTAGTTTGTGTAGTACAAATCGTTATTAATTGTATTGCTAATGTTAATGTAGGTATTCTTTGTAATAAATTAAAAAAAGAAAATAAAGCTAATATAGATAAAGTTTCTGATGAAATTTTAAAGAGAGTAAGAGAAGAATTAAATAAATCATTAGATAAAAGTCTATAAGGACTTTTTTATTTTGTAAAAAATGAAAGGAGACATTTAAAATGGATTGGTTAAAAGAATTGCTAGAAGGAATAAAAATAGAGGATAACAAGATTGATGTAGCTTCTTTACAAAAGTCTATAGAAAAGAAAATAAAAGAGACTACAGTTACTCAAGAAGATTATGCAAATATTGAAACACAACTTAATACAGCTAATGAAACTATTAAAAAGTTTGAAGGAGGTATGACAAAAGAAGATGTAGAGAATCTAAAAACAACTTATGAAACTGATAAGAAAACTTTGGAAGAAACCTACAAAAAAGAAATTGAAGAAAAGGACTTTAATTACTGGTTAAATGATGCTTTTAAGTCTGTTAAATGTAGGGATGAAATAGCGTTAAAAGCTCATTTAGACATGGAAGCACTAAGAAATAGTAAAGACAGACAAAAGGCTTTTGAAGAGCAAATAAACCCTCTAAAACAAGATAAAGACTATTTGTTTAATGCAACATTAGAAGGTGGAGAGCCTAAAATAGATACTATAACACCAGGGCAAGAGCCTAAGATAAATGATTTTGGTTTTAATTTTACTGGGGTAAGACCTCATGAAAATAATAATAAATAGGAGGAAATAAAATGGCAGCACTAAAT
This sequence comes from Clostridioides sp. ZZV15-6388, assembly GCF_020657755.1. Classification (NCBI taxonomy): domain Bacteria; kingdom Bacillati; phylum Bacillota; class Clostridia; order Peptostreptococcales; family Peptostreptococcaceae; genus Clostridioides; species Clostridioides sp. ZZV15-6388. Next base: position 4,941 of record NZ_JAGWCU010000039.1, read on the forward strand.
TATGCAAAAGAATATTCAAATGTTTTAGCACAAGCATATCCTTATACCTTAAACTTTGGGGATTTATATGCTACAGAAAATAATGGAAGATATAGATGGACTGGTTCTAAAACAATAGAAATACCAACTATATCTACAACTGGAAGGGTAGATTCAAACAGAGATACAATAGCAGTAGCTCAAAGAAACTATGATAATGCTTGGGAACCTAAGGTATTAACTAATCAAAGGAAATGGTCAACATTAGTTCATCCAGCTGATATTGACCAAACTAACCATGTAGCTTCAATAGGAAATATAACTCAAGTATACAATGAAGAACAAAAGTTTCCAGAGATGGATGCTTACTGTATATCTAAAATATATGCTGACTGGACAGCACTAGGTAACACAGCAGACACAACAGTTATTACAACTGCAAATGTTTTAGAAATATTTGATATGATGATGGAAAAAATGACAGAAGCTAGAGTACCGGAAAATGGAAGAATATTGTATGTTACACCAGTAATTAATACACTTATTAAAAATGCTAAAGAAATACAAAGAACAGTAAATATAAAAGATGGAGGAACTTCTTTAAATAGACAAACCACAGATATTGATTCAGTCAAAATAGTTAAAGTACCATCTGACCTTATGAAAACATTATATGATTTTACAACTGGATGGAAAGCAGGTGCAGGAGCTAAACAAATATTTATGTCTTTAGTTCATCCATCAGCAGTAATTACACCAGTTTCTTATCAATTCGCTACTCTAGACGAGCCAAGAGCAGTTACAGAGGGAAAATACTTATACTTTGAAGAAAGTTTTGAGGATGTATTTATACTAAATAAAAAAGCTGATGCTGTACAATTTGTTGTTGAAGCGTAGAAAAGGGAGTGATATATAATGCCACAAGTAAAGAAACTAAATAGAATATTAACAATAGAAGAATGTAGAATAGATGATTTTTTAGAAATGGGATATGATTTGATAGATGAAACTGGTAAAGCAGTAAAGTATGGGAAGTCATTAAATGTAAAAGATTTAGTTGCTGAAAATAATATTTTAAGAAATAAAGTTGAATCCTTAGAAGAAGAAAATAAGCAACTTAAAGAAAAGATAAAAATTTTAGAGGAAGAAAACAGCCAATCTATAGAAAAAGTAGAACCTACAGAAAAAAATAAGTCTAACAAAAAGTAGGTGGATGTCATGAAAAAAGAAGCTGATAACATGATTGACAATATAGAAAAAAGACTTCAAGGGTTTGGATATACTCTAAAGGATGGAGATAAATGGTTAATAGATTTTGTAAGAGAAAAGATAGAAAATATTATTAAATTAGATTGTAATATAAAAACTGTGCCAATTGAATTAAAAGAAATTGAAGTAGATATGATAGTTGGTGAGTTTTTATTTACGAAAAAAAATATGGGTCAATTAGATATAGAGAGTCTTAATTTTGAAGCTGTAGAAAAGTCTATATCAGAAGGTGATACAAAGGTAGATTTTGCTATAGGGAGTGGCTCACAAACTCCCGAGCAACGTTTTGATAGTCTTATAACCTACCTTACTACTTATGGTAAGAATAAAATATTAACCTTTAGGTGTTTAAGATGGTAAGTAAAACTAGAAAAGCAATAGAAATGCTATATAGAGATAAATGTACTATAGGTGAGTATCAGCCAATTAAAGACCCTGTGACAAAACGAACTAACAATAAAGAAGTAGTTGTATTAGAAAATCAACCATGTAAACTTTCATATAAAAATATTACATCAGCTACAGATGGAAAAGTAGCTAAACTAGAGCAAACTATTAAACTCTTTATATCGCCAAATATAGAAATTAAAGCAGGTTCAAAACTTATTATAACTACTCAAAATAATATAACAAGAGAGTATGTAAGAAGCGGAGAATCAGCTATATATCCAAATCATCAGGAAATAATATTAGAGCTGTTTAAAGAGAGAGCATAATGGGTAAAGGTGGAAGTGTTGATTTTAAAGAACTAAAGAAGTTGCAAAGAAATCTACAAAGGTTGGAAGAAAGTCAACTCGATAAGTTTTGCAGAGATTGTGCAAAAGAGTTAGCTGCTAGACTTATAGGAAAAGCTATAAAACGTACACCAGTTGATACAGGAGTGTTACGACAAGGTTGGAATGGTGTAGCTTATGCAAGGTCACTTCCAGTCATTAAAGCTGGAGATACTTACATTATAGAAATTATTAACCCCATCAAATATGCCAGTTTTATTGAGTTTGGTCACAGAACGAGAAACCATAAAGGTTGGGTTAAAGGCAGATATATGATGACTATTTCAGCACAAGAATTAAGAGGTCAAGTGGATATAATAATAGAAAAGAAACTAATAAATTTATTAAAGAAGGTATTTGATGCTTAATAATATAATTGATGGAATATCAGTAAAATTAGATGGGACATTTGGAGAAAAATATACAATTTATAGTGAAGATGTGGAGCAAGGTATAAATGAACCTTGTTTTTTTATTTGCCCTCTAAATCCAAGTAATACACCATACCCAAATGGTAGGACGCTAAAAAAGAATTCTTTTGATGTACATTATTTTCCTCGTTCAAAAGATAAGAGTTTTGAAATAAATGAGATAGCTGAAATGTTGTTAGAGGAATTAGAGTATATAGAAATTGATGGTGATTTAGTCAGAGGAACTAATATGAACTTTGAAATTATAGATAATGTACTTCATTTCTTTGTTGATTATAACTATTTCACTATAAAAAGTAATAATACAGAAAAAATGAATGATGTTGAATTATTTGGTGGTTTAAAAAGAGGTGATAATATTGAAAGCTAAAGTATTAAGTAAAGAAGATGGCTACAAATTTACTAAGGAGCAGATAGTTAATTCAAAGAAGTATGTAAATAGAAAAGACTTATTAAATGCAATTTTAAAAGAAAATGAGTTATATTCTTTTTCAGAAGTGGATGATAGAATAAATAATTTTATGAAAGGAGTGAGTTAGATGTCTTTAGGTGGAGGAACATTTATAACACAGAATAAAGTGTTACCAGGAAGTTATATAAACTTTGTAAGTGCTACAAGGGCAACAAGTTCATTATCTGACAGGGGTATTGTAGCAATGCCACTTGAACTTGATTGGGGTATTGATGAAGAAGTATTCCAAGTGACTAGTGATGATTTTGAGAAGTATTCAACTAAGTATTTTGGATATGATTATACACATGATAAGTTAAAAGGTCTTAGAGATTTATTTAAAAATATAAGACTAGGATATTTTTATAAATTAAATAAAGGAGTTAAAGCCAGTTGTACTATAGCTATAGCTAAGTATAGTGGAATAAGAGGTAATGACTTAAAGGTAATAGTTACAACAAATATAGATGATAATGCTAAGTTTGATGTTGTAACACTTTTAGATAATAAGAAGGTAGATATTCAAGTAGCTAAAGTCATTACAGACTTACAAGACAATGACTATGTAATTTGGAAGAAGGATGCAACATTAGAAGCTACAGCAGGATTAACTTTTACAAATGGAACTAATGGAGAAGCAGTTACAGGAGCAGAATATCAAACTTTCTTGGATAAAATAGAAAGCTACAGCTTTAATGCTTTAGGATGTTTGGCTACAACAACAGAGATTAAAAGTTTGTTTGTAGAATTTACTAAAAGAATGAGAGATAAGGTAGGAGCTAAGTTTCAGACTGTATTATTTAAGAAAAGTGATGCAGATTATGAGGGTGTAGTATCTGTAGAGAATAAGATTAAAGATACTGGGTTATTAGAATCGAGTTTGATTTATTGGGCTACTGGAGCTATAGCTGGATGTGATATAAATAAATCTAATACTAATAAAAAGTATGATGGTGAGTATGATGTTGATGTTAATTACACACAAATACAACTTGAGGAAGCACTAAAGAGTGGTAAGTTTATATTTCATAAAGTTGGTGATGAAGTTCATGTATTGGAGGATATAAATACATTTGTAAGTTTTACAGATGAGAAGAATGACGATTTTTCAAGTAACCAAAGTGTTAGAGTACTTGACCAAATTGCCAATGATATTGCAACTTTATTTAATGAAAAGTACTTAGGTAAAGTTCCGAATGATAAAGCTGGTCGTATCTCATTTTGGAATGATGTAGTAAAACACCATAAGGAATTAGAAAATATTAGAGCAATAGAAGATTTTAAAACTGATGATGTTAGTGTGGAGCTTGGAAATGACAAGAAAACTGTTATAGTAAGTGATGCTGTTAAGGTTATAAATGCTATGACTAAACTTTACATGACTGTTTCAGTTAGTTAGAGAGGAGAGTAAAAAAGTGAGTAATATTACTATGAATTCAAAAGATGCAATAAGTGCATCCTTAGCAGAATGTTTTGTAACAATAGAAGGCAAGAGATACCATCTGATGCAATGTATAAAAGTAGAAGCTAAGTTTGAGAAAACTAAAAGTGAAATACCAATCTTAGGTAGAACAGGAAAAGGGAATAAGACTACAGGTTGGAAGGGAACAGGAAGTGCAACTATTCATTATAATACTTCTATATTTAGAAAACTTATGCTTAGATATAAGGAGACTGGAGAAGATGTATATTTTGATATGCAAATTACTAATGAAGACCCTACATCAAGTGTTGGGAGACAAACAATTATATTAAAAGAATGTAATATGGATGGTGGCATATTGGCTACATTTGATGCAGATAGTGAATATTTAGAGGAAGATATAGATTTTACATTTGATGATTTTGAAATGCCAGAAGAATTTAAAATATTATTGGGAATGGAATAAAACACACATTTATAAATTATAGATGTGTGTTTTTATGTAAAAATTAAAATAAAAGGAGAATTAAGAAATGAGTAATTTAAGTGCTTTTTTAAGTCAAAATGCAATAAAAAATGAGAATGTAATGTATGTGGCAAGTGATAGATTTTTAGATGAAGAAGGAAAACCAATAAAATGGGAATTGAGGGTACTATCTTCCGAGGAAGATGAAGCATTAAGAAGAAATTGTACCAAAAGAGTAAAAGTGATTGGTAACAATGGTAAGCATACTGGACAATATACAAGTGAAATTGACTACAATAGTTATGTAGCTGAATTATGTGTAGCATCTACTGTATTTCCCGATTTAAAGGATGCAGAGTTACAAAATTCCTATGGAGTAATGGGAGAAGCTCAGCTATTAAAAACAATGCTTACAGCAGGAGAATATGTAAATTACACAGTAAAAGTGAATGAAGTAAATGGATTTGATACAACTTTTGAAGATAAAGTAGAAGAAGCAAAAAACTAATTCGAGGTGGCGATTTTGATGCTAGTATTACTCATTATTGTATTCAAAAACTAAAATGGAAACCTAGCGAATACTTGAATTTAGAAGTTAATGAGAGAGCATTAGCAGCCGCCTCAATACTTGTAAAGATAGAGGATGAAGAGGAAGCCATGAAAGAGGCTGAAAGAGAGAAAAAGAGAGGTAGAAGAAGATAGATTTTAAAAACTAAAGAATAACTTTTAATAGTCACATTACTAAAATATGAAAATGTTACAATTTTGGAAATAGATGGATATACATTTTGTATAGTATAATGTAGATAATATATAACCAAGTAAAAACAACAAATAAATCTAAATTATGAGAGGTGTATTTATGGAAAATAAGAATCTTAAACTTACAATATGTATATTTGCTTTTGTAATTGGAATAATAGTGTTATTTTGCTGTATAGGTCTTGGGCAATTTAGTGTAGAACGTATTATGCAACAAAATGGTGGAACGATGGATACCAACCAATATAATATATATTTAGAACAATCTATTTCACAATATAGAAATTTTGGTTCTATATTGGCTTTATTAGGAGGAATAGGAATACTGTTTGATAAAAGTGCTAGAAAATACTAAAAGAGTACATTTTTATTTAGGATGTGATGAATGATATGGCAAGAGATGTATTTAGTGTAAAGATGACACCACTAGAAGCTCAAAAGATTATAAAAGAAAATTTTGATGCAGATTTAGTTTCTGTTGATATTTATAACTTGGAAAATGATAAGTCTATAATAGTTACAATATTTGAAAAATATTATGCAAGAAGTAATAGTGATGCAGGTTTGGTAGTGATTTGTGAAAATACTACAGGAAAAACACTTGTTAAAATCACCTCAACTGGTAGTGCAATTGGGCTACTTCAGATTGATTGGGGAACAGGTGGTAATTTGATTAAAAGAATAAAAAAAATACTTATTGATTATATTGTTTAATTGTTTTATACAGATACTTTTGAGTTGGTATGGAATTTGTACTAACCTACTAATTAATCAGTAAAACCAAATAAACATAGAAAGCACTTATTTTTACAGTAGGTGCTTTTTATTAAAAAAATATAAAATAAAAAGTAATATATAGGAAAAATATGTAAGAATTATATGTTATAATATTTTTAGCAAGAAGATGTAATCTACAATTTATAGAGTGGAGTTCATGTATCAAAAAATTATCCTCCCAACGCTAAGAAGGGAGGTGAATATACATGGATAATTTTTTATTTAATGTGTTAGCTAGTTTAACAGCTAGTTACATAGTTTATTTGATTAGCAAGTTAGTCAAAAAAGTAAAAAGCCACTCTACCGCAAAGAGTGACTTAAAGATTGATATAAATTTTAAATATCATCGTAAAAAATAACTTTCAGTTATAGAACTTCACTCTACCGCAAATAGATTGTAGTTCTTCTTGCTTTCATTATACCACAAATTAGAAAAAATATGCAAAGTACTTACAAATAAGTAGGTGCTTTTGTTTTACCAAATTATGCTATAATATTGAGTGAGATGAGTAATTTGCGGGGGAATTTTACAATGTGGATATTAGTACCAATAATAACAATAGCATTACTTATAATAGCTATTTCTTCTATGCAATATATTTTAGTTATGATAGCTTTTTTGTTGATTATATATTCTTTTATAGAAAAGAAAATAGTTATGGGTTTTGTGTCAGTTCTTTTTTTCACTTATTCAATTTATCTTTGTGCAACTTGGGAAGATAAATCCTTGATAGCAGATAATAAAGTTGAGACTGTTAAGGCACAAAGAGAAGCTGTAGAAAGAGAAAAAGAAATGGAAAGAAGAAGAATACAAGAAGAAGTAGACAAAGAAAGATATATTGAAAAACATGGAATGGAAATATCAGAAAAGGACTTAAAAGTTAAGCTAGAGGCTTTAGTACCTCAAGAATACAAGGGGAAGAAATATGAATTAAAAGTAGGAAAATTTAAAAGATATAGTATGTATTTTGATTTAACTGTGCAAAATGAAAAATTTAGTAATTCTGAAGAATGTAAAAAGTTTGTAAAAGAAATTGCTAATGCTCTTAAAAAAATTAAAATAAGTAAGGCGTACTTTAAATTTCATTCAAAAGATGATGGTGGTATATATAATTATGTTTATATTGATTATTTTAGATATATACAAAATAATGTAGATAATGTTGAAAATTTAGAATTCAAGGAATCTGAACTTAAAACCGAAGAAGAAGAGAAGCGGGAACAAGAGAAAATAGAACAAGAAAAAAATAATGATAATAATTATATTGGAAATAGTGGAATTGACCCATTAGATAGAATAAAGAAATTAAAAGAGTTGCTAGACTTAGGAGCAATTACACAGGAAGAATATAATAAAAAGAAAAAGGAATTATTAGAATAGATAATATAGTAAGCACTTACAAACATGTAGGTGCTTTTGTTATTCGATAAAGTAGACATGATTATATGAACAAAGATATAGATTGTACTGCTAGATATATTTAAGTACATGTATTATGATTAATTAGATATTTAATGAAAATAAAGGTAAACCCATATTTTATGTTGAAATATATTATAAAATAAAAAAATATGGAGGATTTAGGAAATGAAAAGATTTTTTTTATTAATTATATTATGTTTACTAAGCATAGGAGTAGTTGCATGTTCCTCAAATGATGATAATGAAGACTACGATGATGTACCTAAGATAGAAAAAAAGTCTAACCCAAATGAAATAGATGGAATTAGAATTACAGTTAAAGGTGTTTCAAAAGAAGAAATGAAAGGCGATTATGATAAAGATGGAACTCCTAATAAAAATGGCGAGTATTTCGGTGTAGGGTCAGATGCAAAAAAGGCTGCTGATTATGAATATAAGGTTGTAAATGTAACTGTAGAAAATACAACCGATAAACCTGTAAAACTGTTTGAAGCTGGATGGAATGCAGATGGTACAGATTGGGATAAAAAAATTAGAGATATAAAAGTGACTGATAAGTTAGATAATAAAGAAGTTCCAGCACATGATAAATTTGATGCACAAGTTAAAATATTAACTGAAAAGAAGATGAATGTTAAAGAAGTTGTATTAAAATACAATCTAACAAATTATACGAATTTAGAAGAAGCAATAAATTATGGAGATAATGGAGCATCTGAAGAAGATTCAAAAAAGAGATATCCTGAACTTTACAAAGAAAACTGGATAGAGTTAGGGAAAATAAAATTTGAATAAAGATTTAATGTGGATTTAAAACGAAAATGATGCACTTACAAATATGTAGGTGCTTTTGTTATGTAATAAAATAGAGGTGATTGAATGAATAAAGATATAGAACTTACAGAAAAAGATTTATATTGTATTGCTAGACATATTCAAGTGTATATGTTCAAAAAAGATGATGAAGTGATAAAAAAAGAAGATAATCCATGTTGCAGATGTAAATATAGATATGAGTGTTACAAAAATAATGTTTGTATTTATCACTGGACCACATTTAAGAAGTTATCTAAAATTACAGGTCTTAAAATGGGTCCAGGATTAAGAATTTAGTACATTTTTAGAGCTATTTTAGTTAATTCACAATCAAACGTTCCCCAAAATGGACATTCGTCAGAACAGGGAGAGTCTAAACTTGAAAATTTTAGCCCTTTTTCGGTAGCATTTAAAATAGGAACCTCATAAAATTCAGCAGTTGCCATTATATTTTCACCTGCTACTGAACAGTACTCATAAATACTTTCAAATACCATATATTCACCATCCTTTCATAATTAATTTAGAAGTATCTAGCAATACATCTTGAATTAATTATAGCATGGTATATTAGGGAGATTTGTTTATATTAAGAATAATATGTAAAAATTTTATGTCTGTAGTATATGAAATGAATAGAAAAAAGAAGCACTTACAAATATGTAGGTGCTTTTGTTTTGCTCAAATTACCTAATTCTAAAATCGGTTTAACTGACTTTAGAACTGTACAAATAGTAAAATTAACTAACTTAGAAGTTGCTAAGTACAACTTTTGAAATTTATACAATATAAAAATGAACTAAAGTGATTGATTTTGCTCAAGTTGGTCGGTTGAGTGAAATAACTAGAAAAAATTGGTAAAAACTCTTGAAAAGTTTCGCGATACAATGTATAATTATATTATCGCGATACAGAAAAGAGGTGAAAGTTATTACTGATAGCAGTAGAGCAGATTACTTCAAGCAGAGACGACAGAATAAGAAAACTTTTAGTGTTCTACTAGATAGAGAGAAAGTAGAAAAAATTGAAGAACATTTAAAAAAGCAAAACAAGACTAAAACTATTTGGCTTGAAGAAAAGATTAATGAAGAGTTAGAAAAAGAGGAATAAAAATAAGGGACGTTCTCCCCGACCAAAGATTGAACATCCCTTATTGACGTATATTATATACACTAACTATAGTATACGTCATTCCTTGAAAAAAATCAATTTTAAGGAGTGTAATATTATGAATGAATTAATGAATTTTGAAGGAAAAGAGATTGAAGTATTCGAATTTGAAGGAAGAATTTTATTCAACTCAAAAGATGTAGCAAACTGTTTAGACATAAAAAATGTTAATGAGAATATAAGACTTATGAATGAAAAGCAAGTTGTAAAGTTAAGAAATTCGGATATCAGTAATACTGACATCCGAAAACTTAATAATGCTGGAGAAAATTTTCTTACTGAAAGTGGAGTGTATAAATTAATCTTTAAATCAAGAAAAGAAGAAGCTGAGAAGTTCCAAGACTGGATAAGCGATGAAGTACTTCCAAACATTCGACAAACAGGTGCATACATAACTAACAATGCCAACCCCGAAAAACTAAGAGAAAAAGCAAGTGAAATTGAAAAACTACAATTAGCTTATAATAGTACATCTATGCTAAAAGAACTATTAGATGATGCAGGCTTTGACAATAAATCAAAACTATTAACAGCAAAGACATTGTACAAGAAAGCAGGAATTGATTTGCCAATAGAGATAGATGAAGAAGAACATTATTTTGATACAAAACAAATAGCGTCTAAACTGAAAATATATTCTAAGAGTAATAAACCAGCACAACTTGCTGTTTGTGAGATTATTAAAAAGATTGATTTAGAAGAAAACGAAGTCAAAGGAGTTTGGGAGACCAATGGTTCTTGGACTGGTACTGTAAATAAATATACAAAGAGTGTAATAGATAAAATAAGAAATTGGATAGAGGAAAATAATAGACCTACTAAAATTCCAAGTGAGAAGAAGAATTATCATGTAGTGTATAAGATTGAGTAAATTTATCAGTTGTATTAAATAATATATTTTAGTTTATTTTGGGGGTTAATACAATGTGTGAGAATTTACTTGATAGTATAGATATTGAAAAGAGAAAAGAAGAATGTAGAATTAAACTTTTGAAAATAAGAGAAACAGATATAGATATATATAATAAGATAGAAAGTATAGTATATAAACTTTCTGAGAAAAAATTAGAGAAAAATAATAAATAGACATATAAAGCACTTGGATATTCTACTGTTTCAAGTGCTTTGTATGTTAAAAAATGGTATAATGGAGGTAAGAGTTATATTAACAATGTGGTATGTAAAGGTATTATGCAATTTTCGGATGTCCTTATCTAGGACAGCTGGTTTTATACTAACTAAGTGGTATGTAAAGTCTATTGTTATGTTCTCATCATCCATTGTTAGCACAGTTTTATATTAACTAAGTGGTATGTAAAGGCTTTTAAAGAGTTAAGTGAAAAAATAAATATTGAAGATTTTATATTAACTAAGTGGTATGTAAATGCAACTATCCAAAAAATTGGGCATGCCAAAATAGCTTTTTTTATATTAACTATGTGGTATGTAAATGTTGGTTCAATTTCCAAATGACTTAGACAGTGATTATGGTTTTATATTAACTATGTGGAAAAAAATAAATAGAAAAAGGAAGCACTTACTATTTAAGTAGGTGCTTTTGTTATTCTTTGCTAGATAAAGTAACAAGTTCATTAGGTGTACATTCAAGAACAAGGCAAAGCTTTTCGAATAAATCTAATTTTATAGAACTTGTTTCATTGTTAGCTAATTTCATCATGTTAGGATAAGCTATACCTACTTCTTTAGCTAACCAATATCTAGTTCGACCTTTGGATTCAAGTAATTTATCAATGTTAAAATACATTTTTTCACCTCTTAAGTATATTATACAACGATTATATAATGTTTGCAATATATAATATGTAAATAATATAATTGTATAATGTTTACATTATATAATGCGTACGATATAATATACTTAAGGAATAAAAAATAAGAGCCACTCGCCCCTACCAAGTTTGAGTAACTCTTATTGACATATACTACATATGCATTAATTATAGTATATGTCATTCCTTAAAAAAAATCAATTAAGGAGTGTGTTTTTATGAACAATTTAGTATTAATTAACAATCAAGAGTTGCAGGTTAAGGAGTTTAATAATCAAAGAGTTGTGACATTTAAAGAAATTGACCAAGTGCATGAAAGAACAGAAGGTACAGCAAAGAGAAATTTCTCAGAGAATAGAAAACATTTTATAGAGAATGAAGACTTCTTTTTTGTAAAAGCAAGTGATTTTGAAAAGTACGGAAATCGTACTTTAGAAATTCCTAATCGTGGATTAACTTTAATAACTGAAACAGGCTATTTGATGTTAGTAAAATCTTTTACAGATGATTTAGCGTGGAAAGTACAAAGACAATTAGTAAATAGTTATTTCAGAGTAAGAGAAGAAATAAAAACATTAGAAGCAGTAAATGAGTCAATTAAATTAATAACTCCAATCTTTGAAGATTTGAAAATTGATAAAAGTATGCAATTTCTTGTTGCTAAGACATTTTTTAAAAAAGCAGGAGTTGATATTCCGCTTGAAATTGAAGAAAAGGAACATTTTTATGATACAAAGCAGATTGCAAAAAAATTAGGACTTTACACAATGTCTAATAAACCAGCATTTATGGTAGTTAAACAAATTATAAGAAAACTTGATATTAAAGAAGATGAAATGAAAACAGTACTAGAAACCAATGGTTCTTGGACTGGTACTGTAACCAAATATTCTAATAAGGTTACAGAAAAAGTAAAAGAGTGGTTGAAAGAAAATAATAATCCCATTTCTGTTAAAGGAGACAAGAAAAACTATTATATATTGTATAAAAATAATTAGATTTTAGTTTTGAGTTTGAGGGGGATTAATACAATGCGTGAAAGTTTACTTAATGAATATAATTTAAAAACTGATGAAGATGTAGAATACTTTGTGAAGTTTGCTAATGCGTTATATGAACTAAAACAGAATAGCGAAGAAAAATTTCAAGAATATGCAGAGATACTAAGAGAAATACTTAGAGAGCAAGAAGAGAGAGAAAATAAGTAAAATAAATAGATAAAGCGCTTATAAGTACATAAAAGTGCTTTATCTTCCAAAATATGCTATAATTGTAGTATCAAATATATAGGGTGATTACGCATCCTAAGTGTGAGATTATCCCAAGCAATTGGAATTGATACTCACAAAGATGATTACTAAATAAAGTAATTATCACCGTCCCAATAAACATTGGGTAAAAACATCTAAAATTTAAAAACACTTGGGATAAAACTTATGTACATAAGTAATTATAATAGTTTGGATGGTTTGTGTTGTTCAAGAATGTGTATTTTATGGTAGTTTAAGAGTAACATGGGATGTTTTTAAATTTTGCTAGTTCCCAGTTAGCGCCGTTTCTTAATTGTTTAAGAGTAACATGGGATGTTTTTAAATTCTATTTGAAATACCATTTCCATATCACTATCTTTATGTTTAAGAGTAACATGGGATGTTTTTAAATAAGTGTGGTTGAAAGAAAATAATAATCCTATCTCAGTTTAAGAGTAACATGGGATGTTTTTAAATCTAAATCCAAAATTAATAACACAGCACCAAGTACTGTTTAAGAGTAACATGGGATGTTTTTAAATGTTTTGATAGCTCAAACAATTTATACTGCAATTACTGTTTAAGAGTAACATATGATGTTTTTAAATCTACGCAAATGAGATTGTTAGAGTTGCAGAAATACGTTTAAGAGTAACATATGATGTTTTATAAAATTATAAAAGGAGGTGTTAAAGATGATAAGTACAAGAAAAATAAAAGTAAGATGTGATGATAGTACATTTTATACATTCTTTAGGCAAGAACAAAGAGAACAAAATAAAGCTCTAAATATAGGCATAGGTATAATACATGCTAATGCAGTATTACATAATGTAGATAGTGGAGCAGAAAAGAAACTAAAGAAAAGTATAGAAGGATTACAAGGTAAAATTGATAAACTTAATAAAGACTTAGAAAAAGAGAAGATAACTGATAAAAAGAAAGAGGAAGTATTAAAAGCGATTGAGACTAATAAAAAGATATTAGATGGAGAGAAGAAGGCATTTAAAGAATCAGAAGAATACAGAAAAGGAATAGATGAACTTTTCAAAAATACATACTTGAAATCTAATACATTAGACCATGTTTTAGATAGTATGGTTAATATTCAGTACAAAAGAACTTTAAGCCTAGTTACGCAAAGGATTAAAAAAGATTATAGTAATGACTTTGTAGGAATTATAACAGGACAACAAAGTTTAAGAAACTATAGAAATGATAATCCACTAATGATTAGTAATCAACAGCTTAATTTCAAATATATAGATGATACTTTTTATTTGGATATTATGTGCGGATATAGGTTAGAGGTGGTTTTAGGTAAAAGAGATAATGAAAATGTAAATGAGCTTAAAACAACTTTAGATAAGGTTATAAGTAAAGAATATAAGGTTTGTGATAGTTCTATGCAGTTTGCTAAAAACAATAAAGATATAATATTAAATCTAGTTATAGACATACCTCAAAACTCTAATGTATATAAACCAGTAGAAGGCAGAACCTTAGGTGTAGATTTAGGTGTAGCTGTTCCTATTTATATGTGTTTAAATGATGATACATATAAAAGAAAAGGTCTTGGTGACATTAATAACTTCTTAAGAGTAAGACAACAGATGCAAACTAGAAGAAGAAAACTTCAAAAGGACTTAACTCTTACAAATGGAGGAAAGGGTCGTAAAAAGAAAACTCAATTACTTGATAAACTACAAGAAAATGAAAGAAACTTTGTAAAAACATATTCTCATGCACTAAGTAAAAGAGTAGTAGAATTTGCTAAAAGTAATAAGTGTGAATATATAAACATAGAAAAATTAACTAAAGATGGATTTGATAATATTATCTTAAGAAACTGGTCATATTTTGAATTGCAGAAAATGATTGAGTATAAAGCTGAAAGAGAAGGAATTGCTGTAAGATATGTAAATCCAGCATATACAAGTCAGAAGTGTTCAAGATGTGGTGAGATAGACAAGGAAAATAGACAGACACAAGCAAATTTTAAATGCACTAAATGTGGATTTGAACTTAATGCAGACCATAATGCAGCTATAAATATAGCCAGAAGTATAGAATTTGTATAATTAAATAGATATAATATAAATATAGGGTGATTACGCATCCTAAATGTGAGGTCATCCCAAGTGATTTGGGATAGGCACTCGCAAAGATAGTTGCTAAATGTAGCAATTATCATCGTCCTAGCGAATCGCTAGGTAAAAACATCCGAAATTTAAAAACACTTGGGATAAATTTGATTAATGCTAGTATTTACAATGGTTATGTTGTTTTATTTTATTTAAGAATGTGCATTTTTAAGTGGTTGAAGAATAACATGAGATGTTTTTAAATGCTGTTGTTGGAACAAATACATAAGTTTCTTCTGGAGTTGAAGAATAACATGAGATGTTTTTAAATAACGTATACAGATTCTTATAGAGAAAAAGCGATAAAAGTTGAAGAATAACATGAGATGTTTTTAAATACTGAGTATTCAAAGGACATAGATGAACTTAATGCGTTGAAGAATAACATGAGATGTTTTTAAATATGAAGATGGTGAATATACATTATCGACTGATAGAGAGTTGAAGAATAACATGAGATGTTTTTAAATCTTTCAATAGACTTTACAGCACTTTCTTCAAATAACAGTTGAAGAATAACATGAGATGTTTTTAAATTTGCCACAATTCCCACATTTACATAAGCAATATTTCGTTGAAGAATAACATGAGATGTTTTTAAATTCAATATCAACTAACACAGTTTCTTCTGCTAAAACGCGTTGAAGAATAACATGAGATGTTTTTAAATGTACTTCTAAAACCTATTGAAACCATACCAACAGCTGTTGAAGAATAACATGAGATGTTTTTAAATCCAATTTTTATTGTAGCTGTACTTACTCCATTTATAGTTGAAGAATAACATGAGATGTTTTTAAATTTGTTAACATCCTCCACATACCAGCCAGTTCTTGTAGTTGAAGAATAACATGGGATGTTTTTAAATCTAAACCTCACACTTTGCAAAGCTCCACTTATTTTTGTTAAAGAATAACATAGGATGTAAAAATAAATATTTATAAAAATACTAAAAAACACTTACTAATGTAGGTGTTTTTTTAATGAAAGGATGTGATAATAATGTAAAAATTTTACTGATATAGTATAATAATCTTATAAAATTATGTAGGGGGTAATATTATGGGGTTATTTAGAAAATCAAAAGAACCATGCTGTATATGTGGAAAAGAAAAGACAGACCAAAAAATAAAGGATGGTGCTGTTTGTATAGAATGTCTAATGGATTATATGGAGTATAAAGACAAACAATTTACTTTTAAAGATGGATTACCTACAAAATCTGAAATTCAAATCGTTCTAGATTCTAAGAAACAGAATGATTTTTTAGTTGAAAAATTTAATGTAACTAAGGAAATTAACAGTTTTATAAAGTTTGATGAAACTAATAAACTCATATATATAGAGACTAAAAGAAAAAATGGGAAAATAAAGAAAAATGTTTATAGTTTTGAAAATATAACAGGCTTTGAATTGTTAGAAGACGGAGAGACTATAACAAAAGGCGGTCTTGGGAGTGCTATAGCAGGAGGCGTTTTATTTGGTGGTACAGGAGCTATTGTTGGTAGCATTGTAGGTAAGAAAAAGACAAAAAAGATAATCGAAAATTTACAAATAAAGCTTACATTAAAAACTATTTCAGAGCCTGTGGCATATATAAATTTAATTAATGTAAAAACAAAGACAAATTCTATTGGATATGAAAGAGCGTATGCAGAAGCACAAGAGATTTTATCTATTTTAGCTATAATTTTAAAAGATATAGAAAAGGAAAGAGAAGAAATTAATAATAATAACTCTAATGCAGATGAAATATTAAAATATAAGAATTTATTAGACTTAGGAGCAATAACAGAAGACGAATTTAATACTAAGAAAAAAGAATTATTGAATTTGTAATATAAAAAACACTTACTTATGTAGGTGTTTTTTTATATAAGAATTTTAGAAAGGAGAGTGAGAAAATGGCAACGATACAAACTTCAATAAAGATTTTCGACGGAATGACACCTGCATTTCGCAATATGACTACTTCTATTAACACAACGATTAATAGCTTAGAACGATTGCAACAAAGATTACACAACCCTATAAATACCAGTGGGATACAGACATCTCAGCAAAGTTTGAATAATATAGAAAGTATTCTTACTAGGATAGAACAAAATATAGGAAAAGCTGACGAGCAACAGAGAAGATTTAACGAAGATATTAACAAGGGAGCAAGTAATACAGATAGATTGCTAGGAAGTGTTAAAAAGGTTGTTGGGACTTATATGGGCTTAAAAACTTTAGGAGGATTAGGTAGTTTAAGTGACCAAATGACCAGCACAAATGCAAGACTTGGCATGGTAAATGATGGGCAACAATCAGATAGCGGATTAAATAAAATGATATTTCAATCGGCTGAGAGGTCAAGAGCATCTTATTTAGATACTGCAAAAATTGTAAGCAGGGTGGGTATGAATGCAGGCAAAGCATTTAGTAGTACAAAAGAAATAGTAAGCTTTGCAGAGCAATTAAACAAAAAATTTATAATAGCAGGAGCTAGTACTCAAGAGATGAGTTCGGCACTTTTACAATTGACTCAAGGTTTGGGTTCTGGTGTGTTGAGAGGAGAAGAACTGAATGCTGTATTTGAGTCAGCACCTAATATTATTAAATCTATCGCGGATTACCTCGATGTGGACATAGGAAAAATAAGGAGCATGGCAAGTGAAGGAATGCTTACAGCAGACATTGTAAAAAACTCATTACTTTCAGCAGCAGAGCAGACCAATGCAGAATTTGAGAAGATGCCTTATACATTAGGTCAAATCTTTACTAGTGTAAAAAATAATGCAGTTATGATATTTGGAGCTATACAGAAGAAAATTGAGGATACAGTTTCAAGCAAAGGATTTAGAACTTTCATAACTGATGTTAAAGACTCATTATACGTACTTGGAGCAGTTGGTTTTAATGTATTTAGTGGATTTATTAATTTACTGAGTAGTCCAGCTTTTCAGAATTTTTTTAATGTGATGATTGTTGGCACTAGTTTAGTTGTACAAGGGCTAGGTTGGATAATAACACAAGCACTTAATGTAGCTAATGTATTTGCACAGAATTGGTCAATCATTGCTCCTGTGATTTGGGGAATCATTGCAGTAATAGCTATTTATAAAATAACTATTATTTCTCTCTTGGCAATACAAACACTGCATACAACATTAACCCTAGCACAAAGCTTTGCAACAGCTTTATTGAATGGTGAATTAATGGCAGAAACTAGATTTTTGTTACTTAATAAATTAGAAACGCTAGGTTTAAGTCAAGCGAATGCTTTATTGTGTGTAAGTATTTTAAAAGTTGTTGCTGTAATGGCTCTAGTAATAGCAGCAATATTTGTAGGAGTAGCAATATTCAATCATTTTGCAGGAACAAGCATTTCTGCAACTGGAGTAGTAGTAGGGTGTTTTTATTTCTTGGGAGCTTGTATTTATGATGTATTCGCAGCAGCTTGGAATATTGTGATGGCATTTGTAGAGTTCTTTGTTAACTCATTTAACATTGGTGTCTATAATGCACAGATGTTATTCTATAATCTTGCAAATTTTGTTATAAACTCAATGGGTGATGTTGGAGGTTCTTTCGATAGATGTGCAACAACACTTGCAAATGTATTTATAAATGGAGTAAATTTAGCAATAAAAGCGGTAAATGGGTTAATTGAATTAATTAATAAAATACCCGGAGTAAATATAGATACATTTGGTCATGGTTATACAAAAAATATAGACTCTGTTGTTGGAGGTTTAAAAAACTATCAAAAAACATTAAAAGAGCCTATTAAACCACAAGACTGGAAAGCACCATATATGGACATTAAAAATCCATTTGACTCTTTTAATAAAGGATATAAAGTAGGTCAAAATTTAGAAAATAAATTAAAAGATGCTTTTGACATCAACAAAATAGCAGAAAAGGCAAAAAAAGATTTAGGATTAGACGACCTTTGGGACAAAAAGTATGGATTAGGAGATGGATTTGGTTCTGGTGGACTTAATTCTCCACTTAGCGACGCAGCCAAAGGAGCAAAAGACACAGCAGGAAACACAGCTAAAATGGCAAAGACAATGGATAAAAGTCAAGAGGACTTAAAATACTTAAGAGATATAGCAGAACAGGAAACAATCAATAGATTCACAGGAGTAAACATAAAAATTGATATGAACAATACAAACAACATAAGTAAAGATGCAGATGTGGACGGTATAGTTAACGTACTAACAGAAAAATTAAACGACGCTATGGTTGTATCAGCAGAAGGAATAGTTTAGGAGGTGTTTAAATGGCTTATGATTTTTACTTAGATGGAGTACAATTACCAATCACACCTGGTAAGCTTGAAGTCAAAGTGACAAATAAAAATAAGACAATTGATTTAATAAATGTTGGAGAAGTAAATATATTAAAAAAGGAAGGGCTATCTGAAATAAATTTTGAAGCAGAATTTACACATAATAAACTGCCCTTTTATCGTGGTCAATTTAGGGATGTCCAATTCTTTTTAAGTAAACTAGAATTACTAAAGACAGATTGTAAGCCATTCCAATTCATTGTGTCTCGTGAGTTAGGTAACAAAGTATTATTTAACACTAATATAAAAGTATCTCTTGAAGAGTATGTTATTTCAGAAGATGCAGACAATGGTTCAGATGTTAAAGTTGCAATAAAATTAAAGCAATATAGAGATTACTCAACTAAAAAATTAGTTCCTGCTACACCTAAAAGTAATGATGCTGGGAGACCAAGCATAAAAATAGAACCAAAACGTGTTGATTCAGTCAATTCACCAAACGCTAAAACATACACAGTCAAAAGTGGTGATTCTCTTTGGTCAATTTGTCAGAAACAACTTGGTAATGGTTCACTATATAAGAAAGTATATGAACTAAATAAAATAATGATGGATAAAGCAAATAAGGGTAAAAAAGTACCTAAATACACCATCTATAAAGGGCAGGTGTTAAAACTTGGCTGATGAATTAGTATTAGCAAATGATAGGGATGTAAGGTTAGTTATTGCTCATTGGGAAGATTTCTATGAGCCAGTTGTCCTTGATAACATTACATGGGAGATAGAAAGACGAGGTACACCAAGTAAATTAGAATTTACAATAGTTATGGATGATATATTAGAGTTTTGTGAAGGTAATTCTGTAAGGCTGTATTACAAGGGTGTAGGCATATTCTATGGATATATATTTCAAAAGAAAAGAGATAAAGAAAATCACATTAAAATTGTTGCTTACGACCAGTTGAGATATTTTAAAAATAAAGATACTTATGTATATAGTAATAAAACAGCAAGTGAACTTGTAAAAATGTTGGCTAAAGATTTTAACTTAAAATACAATGTCATAGAAGATACAAAATATAAAATATCTAGAGTTGAAGAAAATAAAACACTCTTTGATATGATATTAACTGCACTAGATGATACTCTAAGAGAGAAAAAAGAAATGTATGTTTTATATGATGATTTTGGAAGAATAACATTAAAGAATGTTGCATCAATGAAATTAGATGCTGTTATGAATAATGATGTAATCGAGGACTTTGACTATAATTCATCAATAGATAGTGATACTTATACAAAAATTAAACTTGTCAGAGACAACGAGGAGTCAGGAAAAAGAGATGTGTATATTGCTCAAGACTCAGCACATATGAGAAGTTGGGGAATACTTCAAATGTTTGAGACAGTTGATAAAAACATGAGTGAAGCAGAGATAAAACAAAAGTGTGATATACTTTTAAAATTATATAATAAGAAAACTAAGTCATTAAGTTTAAAAAATGTACTTGGAGATATTAGAGTGAGAGCAGGTTGTTTAATACCTGTTTTTTTAAATCTAGGAGATATTGAATTACAAAATTATATGTTAGTTGAGAAAGTAAAACATACATTTGAAAATAACAGTCATTTCATGGATTTAACTCTTGTTGATGGAGATGAATTTGCTTCTTATTCATCAAGTTATAGTAGTGTAAATACTAACAATAAAGAGGAAAAGAAAAATGGTCCTGCACAAAGTACTACGAAAAAAAATACAGGAAGAAAAGTACCAGCATTATTTACAGCATATTGGCCGGGTCCTGGTATAGAAGGTGGAGATAAAGATTGTACTGGAAAAAAATTAGTTCCTAAAAATCAAACTTGTGCAGCTCCTATGGATGTAAAGAAATATTATAAAAGTTGGTATAGTGAAAAGTTTTTAAAGGACCATCCATTTATAAAACTAAATGATAAAATCAAAGTAATATTACCAGATTCATCTATAGACGGAAAAACCTATACAGTTAGAGATAACGGAAGTGCTATTAATATATCTTCATCAGGAGTTTATGACATAGATATATTAATGTCTACAGCGAGTGAATGCAATAGGTTTGGCAAAAGAAAAGGGTATATAATTATAAATGGAGAGGAAGAAGAAACTTATCAAATTCAAGGTAATAATCAAAATAGTAATGCAAATAATTCTAAAGCAGATAAACTAGTTAGTATAGCAAAAAGTAAACTGGGTTGTAATTATGCGTATGGAGCACAAGGACCAAATACTTTTGATTGTAGTGGGCTAACTCAATGGTGTTATAAACAAATAGGTATAAAAATTCCTCGTACTGCTTCTGCACAAAGTAAAGCAGGAAAAGCAGTAGATTTAAAAGATAGAAGTAAGTGGAAAGCAGGAGATTTATTGTGCAGAATTGGTGGAGGAAGTAACAATCATGTTGTGATGTATATTGGAAATGGTCAAATGATTCATTCACCACAGACTGGTGATGTAGTAAAAATACAATCAGTTGATTCATATCGAAAAGGAAAAGCGTATACACATGTGAGAAGATTTATATAAGTGAGGTGATAATATGAGTCAAGATTTATTACAGATAATAAAAAAAGCAGCAATGGATGCAGTAGAAACAAGTAATCCAATGAGAGTTGTATTTGGAACAATAGAAAGTATTAGCCCTCTAAGAGTTAAGATAGAACAAAAACTATCTATTGGTGAATTTTTTCTAATACAAACAGATACATTTAAAAGATATACAGATAAAAAAATAGGAGATAAGTTAGTTTTAATTCGTATGCAAGGAGGGCAACAATACTTGATTTTAGATAGGATGTGATAAAGTGATACCAACAGATAACATTGACTATGATATTGAAGATGTCTCAATAATTAATTTTGATGTAAGGCAAGAACCAAGTAAGACCTTTAAATTAAATATAGAAAAATCTAAGATAGATGGTATTTGTGATGATGTTGAAGCATTAAAACAAACCATCTTTTTAATTTTAAACACAGAGAGATACCAACATCTAATATATAGTTGGAATTATGGAGTCGAGTTGAACGACCTTATTGGAGAGCCTATTTCATATGTAATACCCGAACTTGAAAGACGAATCAAAGAAGCACTAATTCAAGATGATAGGGTTGAAAATGTAGATAATTTTGAGTTTCAAAATGTAAAGGGTAAAGTACATTGTAAGTTCACAGTTTACAGTAAATATGGAAATATAAAAGCAGAGAAGGTGGTGAGTGTATAATTGTTTGAGTTAATGACTTTTGAAAATATAATTAAAAGAATGTTAGATAGTGTACCAGATACATTTGATAAAAGAGAAGGTTCTATAATATATAATGCTCTTGCTCCTGTTGCTATAGAACTTACAGAAACTTACATTGCCATGGATGAATTACTAGACCAAACATTCGTAGATACTGCTAGTTATTACTATTTAGAGAAGAGATGTAAGGAAAGAGGAATCACACCTTTGCCTGCTACTAATACAATTGCTAAGGGTGTCTTTAATATAGATATTCCACTTGATTCTAGGTTTAATTTAGGGGAGTACAATTATACAGCAATTGAGAGAATATCTGAAGGAATATATAAGATGAAATGTGAAACTGCTGGACCTATTTTTGAACTTGGTCAGTTGATTCCAATTGAATATATAGACGGTCTTGAAACTGCTGAATTAACAGAAATACTAATAAATGGAGAAGATGAAGAATCAGAGGACAGTCTAAGGCAACGATATTATGATAGTTTAAATTCTCAATCTTTTGGGGGTAATATTCAAAACTATAAAGATGAGGTTAACAAAATACAAGATGTTGGAGGAGTTAAAGTTTATCCTGTTTGGAACGGTGGAGGTACTGTTAAGTTAGTAATAATTAATTCTAATTTCAAAGTACCAAGCACTGACTTAGTTAATTTAGTGCAAGAAGAAATTGACCCAATTGGACATCAAGGACAAGGCTTAGGATTAGCACCAATAGGTCATAGAGTCACTGTTGAAGGAGTTACAAGTACAACTATAAATATAAGTACTACAATAACATATAAGAGTGGATACACTTGGGAGAATATAAAATCAATTGCAGAAGAAGTAATTGACGACTATTTAAATGAACTTAATATGAGTTGGGAAGATGAAGAAAACTTAATAGTTCGTATATCTCAGATAGAAACTAGATTACTTAGCATTGATGGAGTATTAGACATTGGAAATACTATGATAAATGATGTTGCATCAAATTTTAGTGTTGATAAAGATTCAATAGTAGTAAGAGGTGATGTAGTTGGATAAAGAGATAAATCTAATAAGTTACTTACCACAGATTTTACGGGACAAAGAAGAATATATAAAAGCATTTAATGCAGATAACAAAGAAATAAAGATACTATATGATAAATTAGATGACGTCTTAAATGACCAGTTCTTAGAAGATTTAACTCCAAGTGGTGTGAAAAGATGGGAAAAAATAATGTCTATAACTCCCAAATCAAATGAAACTTTAGAGGATAGAAGGTTTAGGATTTTTAGTAAATATATAAGTAAATTACCTTATTCAGAACGATTTTTAAGGAACTGGCTAGATAGTATAGTTGGAGAAGGAAACTATGAGTTAACTATTAATAATTCTACTTATAACATACATTTAGAGAGTGATGCTAGAAATCAAGATTGGTTTGAAGAAGTTCATTCTTTTGTAAGTAATATTAAGCCATGCAACATGACGCTAGATTACACTAGAGTGCTTATAAGCAAAGACAATTATATGAATTTTGGTATAACAACCCTAATGGGTCAAGAAATAACTATATACCCTTGGAGTCCACCAGATATAGAAACTTATGGAGAAATTGATGTATTAACTGGCAATGGAGTTGGATACCAAGAGGTAACAATATTTTAGGAGGTGATATATTGGCTATAGATAAAAGTTATTACACTATAATTACAAATGTAGGAAAAGCAAAGATAGCAAATGCAAGTGTCACAGGTAATAAAGTGGGATTTGTAAAAATTCAACTTGGTGATGGAGGGGGGAGTGAGTATACTCCTACTGAAAGTCAGACAGCACTTAAAAATGTGGTATGGGAAGGCAATATCGGAAATACAACTACAGATGAAACTGCACCAAATTGTATAATATTAGAGAGTTTAATACCAAGTAATGTAGGTGGGTTTATGATAAGAGAAATAGGATATTTAGATGATGAAAATAATTTAATTGCCATTTCTAAATACAAAGAGTGTTATAAACCTTCTATAGAACAAGGTGCAGTGGTAGACATGAAGGTTAAAACTGTGCTTATTGTATCTAATGTAAATAATATAGAACTTAAAATTGACCCTACAATAATCTTTGCCACACTCAAAGATATACAAGACTTAGAAACTAAAATAGGTACTGTTAATAATAAAATTGATACAACTAAGACAGAGTTAACAAGCAACTTAGAAACTGCTAAGACAGAGTTAAACAACAAAATAGGAGATACAACAATCCTTGAAACAACAGATAAAACTAGTCTTGTTAGTGCAATAAATGAGGTGAAAACTAGAGTAGATAGTATAGAAACAACAGCAGAGAAAACAAGTTATGATAATACAGTAAGTAAACTAAATTCTACCAATGTCCAAGGGGCAATAGATGAAGTGGTTGCAAAGATAGAAGGATTTAATGGGGTTAACATAAATACAATAAATAATATGTTACCTATCTAGAAAGGAGAATAAAATGGCTAAGATTTATGACTTTAACTATAAATATGGAGAACAAAAAGTTGTTTTGCCACCAGGAAAGTATTTACTTGAATGTTGGGGAGCAGCTGGTGGTGGAGGTTGCAAAATAACTGATACTAACTTGCGCTCTAAAGGAGGATATTCAAAAGGAGAACTTACATTAAAAAAAGAGACAGCATTGTACATTTACACTGGTGAGAAAGGTTCCAATTATGCTCCTACATTTAATGGTGGAGGAAAAGCAATGATGCATGAAGGACTTTCTAATGGAGAAACACTGTATTGCAATGGTGGCGGAGCAACAGATATAAGACTTATTGGTGGTTCTTGGGATAATGAACAAGGTTTACTTTCTCGTATTATTGTCGCAGGTGGAGGTGGTAGAAATAATTTTGAAACAAAAGGTGGAGATGGTGGTGGAGACGCTGGAGGTGATGGTTCTAAAGCAGATAGCAAAGGAACTCAAACTAATGGTGGTAAAGGCCAAGTAGGATTAGATGGCTCTTTTGGAAAAGGCGGAAGTGCTGTATCACCTAGTTCAAGAGAAAATTATGGCGGTGGAGGTGGCGGATGGTATGGAGGTGGGAGCGGTTATAATGCAGGTGGTGGAAGTGGCTATGTTTTAACAGAAAATAGTTATAAACCAGCTGGATATATACCAACCAAAGAATATTGGCTAGAAAATACTTCTATGACTGTTGGTGGAGGCATTGCAGAAGAAAATGGAAAAGCTAAAATAACATTATTGCAAGGATTACCTTTTCTCGTTATTAGTTCTTATACATCAGAACAGGCTGTTTTTACAGCAGGACATACAGAAGAAAATAAACTATCTAAAATTGAATGGTTTATAGATGATGTATTAAAAGAAGCTTTTACTACAGATTTATACTTAGAAAAAACTATTAACTATACACTTGAAGATAATGCACTTCATACACTTAAAATAGTTGTTACAGATATTAATAACATGACTTATGAGAAAGTTGTTACTATAAGTAAGAGTATAATGCCACTGCCAACTAATGCTAATTTACAAGATATATCAACTAAGTTAACAGAGATTGGAGAAGGGTTTAAGAATGGTAAAACCAGTATTATAAATATTCTAGCATTAAAGAATATAGATTCATCTTTAAACAATACACTAGTAGAATTATCAGAGAAAATAAAGGCATTATTTGATAGTGGAGATGCTAGTATTGAAAATTTGATGAACCAGTTAATTCAAGCTAACAATACTATAACACAATTAAATTCTAAGTATAAATATGCAACAGGGACAACTGAAGTTCAAAAATTCTCAGGAAAAGCAAATATGTATGGTGGTAAATATGGAAATACGTTTGATAGAAATATTAATGATTGGATTAAAATTGATAATTTAGGTTTTGTTCCTAATATTTTTTATGCTGAGCATGAAAATGTTACTGTTAATAGTGTATTTTATAAATGTGTAGTTTTTGCCATTTGTAATATACCTATATTTTCAAACGAACAAGATTTTACTATTGATACTAGTTTTTCTAAAGAAAAACTAGATAATGTAGATTTTAGAGCTGCTGGTATAGTATGTACCAACAATGAACGTGATGTATATATTAATCAAAATGGAGTATGTATTCCTGCATCTAATAATTATTTTAATCTTCATTATAGATGGCACGCTATAAAATTTATATAAATGGGGTGATAAAGTGAATAGAGCAAATAGAATTATATGTGACCAAACAGGCAAAATACTCTTGCAAACAGGAGAAGCAACAGGGGATGTATTAGAACATGATACAATAACTGAACTGCATTATATTGATATTGAGTATGGAAGTATAGATTATACTAAAAATAGAATTACAAGTATAAATATAGAAACTAAACAACCAATTTTAGAAGAAATACCAATATATGTGAGTGATGAAGAAAAGAGAATACAAGAGTTAGAAAATC
The DNA here is from genome assembly GCF_020657755.1 of Clostridioides sp. ZZV15-6388. Classification (NCBI taxonomy): domain Bacteria; kingdom Bacillati; phylum Bacillota; class Clostridia; order Peptostreptococcales; family Peptostreptococcaceae; genus Clostridioides; species Clostridioides sp. ZZV15-6388. The sequence continues at coordinate 31,848 of NZ_JAGWCU010000039.1, forward strand.
AAATATTGATTGCAGAAAATGAAAAAGTAGGAGGAATTTTATAATGAATATAAATAATGTTGTAGTAAGAATATTGGCAGAGAGAATATTAAACAAAGGATTGAACCCTTTAAAAAATAGAGAATTTGAATTAGATGATGTTACTAACACAGAGTACAGAAAAGCAGTAGAGGATTATATAATTGAACATAGTGGAGCGTTAGAAGGAATAGAACCTACAGTATAGGTTCTTTTTTTATTCCTAAAAATATATAAAGTCATTTACATTTTGCCTATATTTTGTAGACGTTTAT
>NZ_JAGWCU010000040.1:0-30563 GCF_020657755.1 Clostridioides sp. ZZV15-6388
GTCAATATAGTTATTACAGAGTTCAAAGTGACTTGGCAGACAACAAGAGAATGGGAAAAAGGGAACATATACAGCTCTATATTTACTGATTTAGAAGAAGCAAGAGCTTTTAAAGAAAATGAAGAAAGTATCAAAGAAAATTATAATGTGAAGCTTTTAAGTAGAGCTATAGTCGAAATCGAAATAGATTAGGTAGGTGTTTTTAATGAATACTCTGATATATAAATATATAGTTAATGAACATAGAGATGAAGCAGATGAGTTAGATAGAGACTATGGAGAATTTAAAATATTTAATGGAGGTAAATGTTTTGGTGGATGTGGTAGGAATTTCTATACATTAGCTAAGTTTAAAAAAATGATAGTTACTTGTCCCCATTGTGGAAAAAAATATCAAATAAAGCTTTTTAAAAATGGAAAAGTGAATATGAGAGTAGTTGAGTAAATCAAGGGAAGTGATTCTGTGAAAAGAAGAAGATGTAATTGGTGTGGTAAATTATTTTATCTTGATGAAAAATCTAAGGATGTTTATTGTTGTAAAGAATGTAGGAAAAAGGCTAAGAAGGTGAAAAAATGAAAGTTTTTCTTGTAATAGATGGAGAACCGGTTGGTAAAGAAAGACCTAGAATGAACTCTATAACTAAAAGGACCTATACACCTAATAAGACTAAGGACTATGAGGAATTAATAAAATGGCTATATCAATCAAAAGTTAAACATTACTTTGAAGGTTATATAAAAATGACTTTAAGATGTTATTATTCTATAGCTAAAAGTAATAGTAAAAAGGTTAAAGAGCAGAAAAGAAATAATGTGTTAAGACCCAGTAAAAAACCCGACATTGACAATGTAGTCAAGATTATAGCTGACTCACTCAATGAGATAGCTTATAAGGATGATACACAGATTGTTGAGGTTGTAGCTAGTAAATACTATAGTGATAAGCCAAGAGTTGAGGTTATATTAGAAGATATTAGTTGAACAACGGAAAAATCCATTTATCAAATCATTAGATAAAAATAATTTGGAGGAGGATTATAAGTATGAATGATTTAAAATTAATCGAGAATGAAGGGATTATAAAAGTATATACAACAGATGAAGATATAAAAGTTGTAGATGGTAGGGAACTTTGGGAAGGATTAGGTGTTAAACAGGATTTTTCAGATTGGATAAAAACAAACCTAAAAAGTGTTGATGCCATTGAAAATAAAGATTATTTCACAATCCCTTTTAAAAGGGAGCGTCAGATTCTAATAGAGTATACTTTGAAATTAGAAATAGCAAAAGAAATTTGTTTAGTAGCAGGAGCAAGTCCAAGAGCAAATAAAGAACTTAAAAGAAATTCTAAAAATTATAGAAAATATCTAATTGCAGTAGAAGAAAAATACAAAGTATCAAACAATCTTACAAAAACACAGTTAAATCAAATTAATGATATTGTAAGTAACGCATTATATGAAATGCAAACCAAACATGATGCACAAATAGAACAATTTAAAAAGGAATCCTCACAATACTATAGACCTACAAGTAAAACTAAGTATGACATTTCAAGCTACATAAAAGATAGATTAGACATTCCTAGAGCTAATGAGGAGTTTGATTTAGTTAAAAAGAGAACTTTATTAATTCTTGGAGCTGATAAGTGGGAAGACATACCAAAAGATGTGTTATTAAAATCCCTAAACATTATAGATGAATCAATTAGAATTATAAAGTCCGAAAGAAAGACAAATCAGATTAGTTTCTTTGAAAAAGATAATTTCTGTTAATTAAAAGGAAAAAGGAGTGCTTTCACACTCCACTTGTCAAAAATATAGAATTATTATCCTTAATAAATATTATAACACAAATAATTGATAGGAGTGTGGAAGTATGAATAAAAAGACACTATTTCAAGAGGTTGAAGGTAGATTATATAACTATAAAAAACTAGAAAGTCAAATAAAAATAAAAGATATATATATTAAAAAATTAGAAAACGAATTTTGTGGATGCAAGGCTCAAAGTTATGAAGAAAAAACAGGACCTACCTATAATATAAGTTCAAGTGTTGAAAATGAAGTTATTAAGAGAGAAGAAGACTTAAATAGATTGAAAGAAGATAAGAAAACATTAGAGATTGAAAAAGAAACTATAGAATGTGCATTAACAAGTCTAAATGGTTTTGAAACAGAGTTCTTTAATGAAATGTATATGAACAATGAAAAGATAAACATGGATTATATGTCTAATGCTATGCACATAGATAGAAGTCACTGTTTTAGGATTAGAAAAAGGATAGTTTGTAAGATTATGGATATGTTATATCCAAAAATAAAAGAGTTTGAATTACCCATTTTTTCATGGAAAGCTTAAAAATGAGACTATTTTGAGACTTTTTGGAGACTATCGTGAGACTTTTTATTGCCAATTATGTGAGATAATAATATTGTGGAAATAAAGATTTCCCTCTCAAAACTAAATATATACTAGGCTAGGGTTAAGGGATTGCCCTAGCCACTATCCAATAATAGAGAAAGTAATAATATATTTGCGAATATGTTATAGATAAAAAAGGATGCCAAAATTGCACGCTCTATTATTATAAAAGGCTTAGATGTCAGCGACAGAAAGTCTTTTATGTGAACAGACTAGGCAGGGCGTGAGGACGCTGTTAGTTCAATTCTAACTATGTTCAATCTTTAGTTTTTTTCTATTTCAATTAACCTACGGATACGCTAAAAATAGTATATGAATTGAGATTAAAATCTCATACAATTTTGTATCTTAATTCAGAAGTCTAAAAATCGAGTGGGGCTTGGTAACCTCGCTCACCATGCAAGTAGTGGTTTAATCTAGGTTCAATTCCTGGAACTTGCGACATAATATATGTACCTCCCCATTATAAAAGACTAAGCAAGGGCAAGCTTAGTCTTTTATTTTTAAAAAAGGAGAATAAAAATATGGATGATTTAAGAGAAAAGATAATAAAAGAACTAAATGAATTTAATATAGATGCAGATGATGAATTTTTAAGTTATGGAGTTAAATATGTTGAGAGTTTTATAGGGAAAAGTGCTATTAGTGAAGAGTTATTGATAAGGGGAGTAGTTCTTATGGCAAATTATATAGTAAATATGGAAAATAAAGACTTGGATTAATTTCTAGGTCTTTTTTATGCAAAAATTTAATAAGTTTTAGATATCAGTAATTCCGATAACAGAAAATAAGGGTGTTCAATTTGAGCACCCCTTTATTAATAAATAATTTAGGAGGTAGTAGTATGTTGAAAATTTTACAAGATAAAAATGTAAAAGTAATGTGGTCCAAAAATGGAGAAGAAGTTTGGTTTAATGCAAATGACGTAGGAGAGGAACTAGGCATAGTAAATATTCGTGACACATTAAGAAATATAGATAGAGAATATAAAAAGAAATTTAATGAGTCTACTGTCGGAGATTCCTACACTAGAAACTTTAAAGATAAATTGCCTAACTTCGGTACTACTTTTGTTACAGAAGAAGCTGTGTACAATATGTCATTTAGAAGTAATAAAGCAGAAGCAAAACTATTTACGAAATGGGTTACAAAAGTACTTAAACAAATTAGAATACATGGTTATTACATTGCTACAGAAAAAGACCAAGAATGGTTGGACATAAGAACAGAAGGCAAAAAAGTAAGAAAAGATTTTACAGATGAAATACAAGAGTTTGTTTACTATGCTACTAGCCACGGAAGTAATAAACCTCAGATGTATTATAAACATTTTACTGAACTTGTAAGAAAAAAATTAGGTATTCCAAAAGGTGTGAAAAGAGATGAGTTAAATCAAAGCGAACTGTTTGATATACAAGCACTCGAAAGAATTATATCTATGAAGTTACCTAAGTTAATAGATAAAGATATGAATTATAAAGAGGTATATAAAAAGATTAAAGAGTTAATAGAAATGATTTAAATGACTGTCTTGATTGAGGGTCTTTTTTTATACAATAAATTAAAAGGAGAATGAAATTATGGAGATTAAGAAAAACACACAAGATGTAGTATCAGAAAGAAAAAATTCCCTAGATTCTGAATTCAAGATACCTGCAAGTGGTGTGTGTTATATGGCTGAGTTTATAAAGGAATCTAGGAAAATCATAAAAGAATTAGATAAACATTTTGAAAGTTGTCTAGATGTTTTATCTAAGGCAAGACTCTAAATATTTTGAATATGCTGAATCAAGCATGGTTTGCCAATCTGGGAAATCAGTATTTTTAACTATAAATAAATCAAATTCATTATCAGGAATAGCTAAAAAGTATTCTTCTGAATTGACTATGTAATTACCAAATGCAAGTAGTTCATCAAAAGAATCAAAATTAGTGTGTTGGTTCATAAATTTCTTGCTAAGAATTATTGTACGAATCTTATCAAAGTCAGGTTTTAAATTTTGTTCCATTCTTTCAATTTTCTTTTGAAATTGCTTTAAATTTCTAATGTTAATATTCTTACTCATAAGAACACTTCCTTTCAATAGAATATTAGCATAAAATTGTGGTGAATTCTGCTATTGTCGAACGATTGTTGAAGGATATTGTATAATAACATAGAATTTACTATACTATAAGGAGGTGATTATGTGGGATTTGAGATAAGTGGTAATTTGAATTTTGACAGTGTTATTGATGATTTAAAAAAAGAAGTTGAAAATAACCCTACTATATTTACATCACAAAATGTTGGAAATAAGTTCAAAGAAAAATGTAAAATATGCGAAAAAATATCTGAATTTGAAATACTAGAAGATGGTAAAGTTAAATGTTTAGAATGTGGGACTGAATTTGAATTGAATCTTAAAGTAGAGTAAACAAAAAAAGAATCTCAATTATGAGGTTCTTTTTTTATTCCCAAAACGACAAACAAACGAGGTGGTGGTATGAATGAAAAGGCAGATTTAGCCCATGAAGATTACTTAAAAGGGCTTAAGTACAAGGAAATTGCTGAAAAACATAATGTAAGTTTATCGACTGTGAAATCATGGGCAACTAGATACTGGAAACAAAAAGGTTGCAACCAACCAAAAAAAGTTGCAACCAAAAAGAGAGGTGCTCCTATAGGTAATAAAAATGCTACTGGTCCTCCTGGAAATAAAAATGCTGAAAAGTTTGGTTTCTTCTCAAAATACTTACCTGAAGAAACTAGAGAATTAATACAAGAAATATCTATAAAAGATAAATTTGATATTCTTTGGGAACAGATAACAATTCAATATGCAGCAATAATAAGAGCACAAAAGATAATGTATGTTAGAGACAAGGAAGAGATGATTAAGGAATTAAAGAAACATGAAAGTACAGAAAATGGTGAGAAGATAGAGTATGAATTTCAATTTGCATGGGATAGGCAAGCATCTTTTCTTAATGCACAGAGTAGAGCAATGAGTGAACTTAGAAGTTTAATTAAACAGTATGATGAAATGATTCATAAGGATTGGAATTTGGCTACAGAGGAGCAGAAAACAAGAGTTGAGAAGTTGAAATGTGAAGTTGATAACCTAAGTAAAGATGATATTGGAGATGATGAGTTGAAAATAAGTGTAGATTATGGTGATAGAAATGATAGTTAGAATAGATTTTAATCCAGATTTCAAGGAAGCTAATTTTACTAAAAAAAGATATAGAGCAATGAAAGGTTCAGCAGGGAGTGGAAAATCTATTAATGTAGCACAAGACTATATACTAAAGTTAGGAGATAAGAAGTATCAAGGAGCTAATCTATTAGTAGTTAGAAAGTCAGAAGCTACACATAAGTATTCAACGTATGCAGAGCTTACAGGAGCTATAAATCGTATTTATGGTAAACAAGCTGATAAGTATTGGAAAACTACTTTAAATCCTTTAGAAATTAAGAGTAAAGTTACTGGTAACTCTATAATTTTCAGAGGAGTTAATGATGCAAAACAAAGAGAAAAATTAAAATCAATTAACTTCTCGAAAGGAAAATTAACATGGGTATGGTGTGAAGAAGCTACAGAACTTATGGAAAGTGATATAGACATACTAGATGACCGTTTGAGAGGTATTTTAACTAACCCTAACCTGTACTATCAAATGACATTTACATTTAATCCAGTCTCAGCTACTCATTGGATAAAAAGAAAGTATTTTGACTATAAAAATGATGATATATTTACTCATCATAGTACTTATCTACAAAATAGATTTATAGATGAAGCTTACTATAGAAGAATGCAAATGAGAAAAGAGCAAGACCCAGAAGGATATAAAGTCTATGGACTTGGAGAATGGGGAGAAACTGGTGGAGCAATACTTAAAAACTATGTTATACATGAGTTTCCTACAGAATTTGAGTATTTTGATAATATGAGGTTATCACAAGACTTTGGATTTAACCATGCAAATGTAGTACTTAGAATTGGCTTTAAGGATGGAGAACTATATATATGTAATGAAATATATGTGCATGAAATGGATACCTCAGAAATCATAAAGATTGCAAATAGTAGAGGTTTAGAAAAGAATATATTTATGTACTGTGATAGTGCTGAACCAGATAGAATTAAGATGTGGAAGAGTGCAGGATATAAAGCTAAAGGAGTTAAAAAAGGACCAGGAAGTGTTAAAGCTCAAATAGATTATTTGAAACAATTAAGAATACATGTACATCCTAGTTGCACTAATACCATAAAAGAAATACAACAATGGAAATGGAAACAAGACGAAAGAACTGGATTATATCTTGATGAACCAGTTGAGTTTATGGATGATGCAATGGCTGCTCTTAGATATTCTATAGATAATAAGCTTAAAAATAATGGAATAAGCTTCTTAAAGTAAAGGAGGTGTTAAATATTTATATAAGTGAAACAGATTTAATAAAAGTTCAGTTAAAAAAAGAGAGTACCTTTAACCTAGTAAAAGTAATAGAACACTACATCTTAAAGCATAGACCAGAGAAATACAAACAAGGAGAAGAATACTATTATGGTAATACTGATGTAAACAATAAGAGAAGATATTATCTCTTAGATGGAGCTAAGGTTGATGATTTTACTAAGGTTAATAATAAAGCAGTTAATAATTATCATAAGCTTTTAGTTGACCAGAAGGTGGGATATAGCGTTGGAAATCCAATCGTATTTAATGCAGATGATAATGATTTTACTAAGCTTTTAAATGACTTACTAGGAGAAGAATTTGACGATACAATAACAGAACTATATCTCAATGCTAGTAATAAAGGGGTTGAATGGTTACATCCATATATTAATAGAAAAGGTGAGTTTAAATATGTAATAATTCCAGCTGAAGAAGCAATTCCTATTTGGGATAGTAAAAGACAGAGGGAATTAGTTGCATTTATTAGGTTTTATTATATTGAAGATATAGATGGAAATAAAATAAAAAGAGTTGAGTACTACACAGAAAATGATGTAACTTACTTTATTGAAAGAGGTAATAGTTTTGTTCAAGAACTTTTGTATGATGAATTTGGAAAATTAACAGATATACAGGAAGGACATTTCAAAGTAAATAATAAAGAGCAAGGATGGGGTAAAGTTCCATTTATACCTTTTAAAAATAATGAAAAATGCGTATCAGATTTAACTTTCTATAAATCATTGATAGATATATATGACAATAATATCTCTACACTAGCAGATAATTTAGATGAGATACAAGAGTTTATTTATGTATTAAAAGAGTATCCAGGCACAAGTCTACAGGAGTTTATAGATAATATAAGATACTATAAATCGGTTAAAGTAGATGATGGAGGTGGAGTTGATAAATTAGAAATAAGCATACCGATTGAAGCTAAAAAGGAGCTTCTTGATAGATTGGAAAAGAATATAATTATCTTTGGTCAAGGAGTTAATCCAGAATCTCAAAATACAGGTGACAAATCAGGTGTAGCACTTAAATTTTTATACTCACTACTTGATTTAAAATGTTCTAAAACTGAAAAGAAGTTTAAAAAAGCAATTAGAGAGCTTTTATGGTTTGTGTGTGAGTATTTAAAGATAAGTGGTAGTAAAAGCTATGATTATAAAACAGTTCAAATTACTTTTAATCACTCTATGATAATAAATGAAGCTGAAAAGATAGATATGGCAGCTAAATCAACTGGAATTGTATCAGATGAAACTATTGTTAGTAATCACCCATGGGTTGAAGATGTTAACGACGAACTTGATAGACTTAAAAAACAGAAAGAAGAAAGTATTAAAGAATATGAAGATGCTTTTCCAACTAAAAAGAAAACTGAAGAAGGTGAGCCTTTAGATGAATAATATAGATTACTGGATAAAGACATTTAATCAGTTAGAAGAAGATGTTCATAATAAAGGTGATACCTTTAACAAGGAATTAGAAAAGCAATATGATATAGTACTTTACAACATTCTTAGAGAAATAAATAATTGGTATATGAAATTTGCTAAGGATAATAAAATAAGTATGCAAGAAGCTGAAAAGTTATTAAATCCAAAGGAATTAGCTGAACTTAAATTATTATTAGAAGAATATATAAAGTATGGAGAAGAAAATGTAATTAGTCAAAAGTGGATGAAAGAACTAGAAAGTGCAGTTAAAAGAGTTCGTATAAGCAGACTAAAAGCATTAGAGTTAAAGATAAGGCATCAAGTTGAGGTATTATACTCAAAAGAATATGAGGATGTAAATACACTTATAACAAATACCTATAAAGATAGTTACTATCATACTGCTTTTGAAGCTCAAAAAGGTATTGGTATTGGGTTGGCGATAGCCATGATTAGCCTAAATAAGATTAATAAAATAGTTAGCAATCCTTGGACTACTGATGGAATAACATTTGGTAATAGAATTTGGAATAAGCATAGACCAAGGTTAATAAGCGAACTTAACAAAGGATTAAAACAAACTTTAATTAATGGAGTATCTCCTGGAGACTTAATAAATAAAATTAATAAAAATTTTAATACAAGCAAAGAAGAAGCTAAGTTATTAGTAAAATCTGAGCTTGCCTTTTTTAGTTCATTAAGTCAAAGGGATTGTTTTAATAGTCTAGGTGTTGAGAAATATGAAATAGTAAGTGCATCAGATAGTAGGGTTTGTGAGAAAAGGTGTAGTCCTCTTGATGGTAAAGTAATTGAGATGAAGTATTATGAAATAGGAATTACAGCTCCGCCATTTCATCCTAGATGTAGATGTGTAGTAGTGCCATATTTTGATGGTGAGGAAAGTTATAGGGCAGCAAGAGAAGAAGATAGTGAGACTTATTATGTTCCAGCATCAATAAAGTATAATGAGTGGTATTCGAAGTATGTAAAAGATAGTTTCTCAAGTGGAGCAATAAGCAGAAAAAGACTAAAGGACCTAGAAATATATCTAAGAGAAGAAAAACATGCTAATTTATATTATGAAGAAATAAGAAAAAGAACCAGTGATATTAAAGCTATAGCTAAAAATACAGGCTATAGTGAAAAAGTAATACAAGATATAAAAAGCCATGTATTTATGAATAAATATAATTTATATGGCGGATATAAAAGTTTTGACCCTAGTTATGATATGGCTATCTCTTGGCAAAGATTAATTGAGGGAAAAGATATAAGAAAATGTGATATAATATTATTAAAACATGAGAGATTAGAAAAGTTTCTTATGGATAGATATAATTATGATTATAAGAAAGCTCATGGTTTAGTTGTGAGAAAATATGATTATGAAAAAGCTTTGAGGGAGGGATAAACATGGTACTTATAAAGAAAAATTATATAAAAGATGATAAAGTATCTTATTTTTATCAACCAGAAGAAGATGGAGAGTTTGGAGAAGTTATACTTTATACTAAAGATAAATCTTTTGATATAGTAAAAATAGCAGAAAGAGACAGTGAAGGGAATCATTTTTATATGTCTCATGTTTACTGTATGATACGTAAATTTATAGAAGAAAATAATTATCCAGATGAGAAAACATCTTATTGGTATTAGAAAGCACTTGCTAAATAATATATTAGTAGGTGCTTTTATTATGTAAAAATTTATTGAGAGGGTGATTTTAATGTGTATATTAACTCAAGTTATAGTTGTAGTTTGTGTAGTACAAATCGTTATTAATTGTATTGCTAATCTTAATGTAGGTATTCTTTGTAATAAATTAAAAAAAGAAAATAAAGCTAATATAGATAAAGTTTCTGATGAAATTTTAAAGAGAGTAAGAGAAGAATTAAATAAATCATTAGATAAAAGTCTATAAGAAGTTTTTTATTAAATAAAAATTTAAGGAGGCTTATTTTATTGAAAGAGTATATAATTTGGTTTAAAAGTGGCAATAGCATATCTGGAATAGTAGATGAAGATGTTGCTGATAAGTTAATGCAAGATTTTATTGAAGTTGACTCAGATTGTAGGTATTTGAAAGGGTATTTAGATGAAGATGGAACAACCGTAATAGATTTATCACAAATAGAAGCTATATCAATAAATAATTGCAATGAGAATAATAATATTGGTTTTAGTAAGTCCTAGATAGGGCTTTTTTATTTTGTAAAAAAAGGAAAGGAGATATTAAAAATGGATTGGTTAAAAGAATTGCTAGAAGGAATAAAAATAGAAGATAACAAGATTGATGTAGTTTCTCTTCAAAAATCTATAGAAAAGAAAATAAAAGAGACTACAGTTACTCAAGAAGAGTATACAAATATTGAAACACAACTTAATACAGCTAATGAAACTATTAAAAAGTTTGAAGGAGGTATGACAAAAGAAGATGTAGAGAATCTAAAAACAACTTATGAAACTGATAAGAAAACTTTGGAAGAAACCTACAAAAAAGAAATTGAAGAAAAGGACTTTAATTACTGGTTAAATGATGCTTTTAAGTCTGTTAAATGTAGGGATGAAATAGCGCTAAAAGCTCATTTAGACATGGAAGCACTAAGAAATAGTAAAGATAGACAAAAAGCTTTTGAAGAGCAAATAAACCCTCTAAAACAAGATAAAGACTATTTGTTTAATGCAACATTAGAAGGTGGAGAGCCTAAAGTAGACAATATAACACCAGGAGATGCAAAGTTAGAATCAACTGGATTTAAATTTAACTTCAATGGTGTAAAACCACATGAAAATAATAAACAATAACTAGGAGGAATAAGAATATGGCACAACCATTAGAATATGCAAAGGAATACTCACAAGCTCTAGCACAGGCTTATCCATATGTACTACATTTTGGAGAATTATATGCTACAGAAAATAATGGTAGATATAGATGGACTGGTTCTAAAACAATAGAAATACCAACTATAAGCACAACTGGAAGGGTTGATTCAAACAGAGACACAATAACAGCAGCTCAAAGAAATTATGATAATGCTTGGGAACCTAAAGTACTAACAAATCAAAGAAAATGGTCAACATTAGTTCATCCAGCAGATATTGACCAAACTAATTATGTGGCTTCAATAGGTAATATAACAAAGGTATACAATGAGGAACAAAAATTCCCTGAAATGGATGCTTACTGCATATCTAAAATATATGCTGACTGGACAGCACTAGGTAACACAGCAGACACAACAGTTCTTACAACAGCAAATATTTTAGAGGTATTTGATAAGTTAATGGAAAAAATGACAGAAGCTAGAGTACCTGCTGTTGGAAGAATATTATATGTTACACCAGGAGTTGATACTTTAATTAAGAATGCAAAAGAGATACAAAGAACCGTAAATATAAAAGATGGAGGAACATCTTTAAATAGACAAACAACTGATATTGATTCAGTTAAAATAGTTAAAGTACCATCTAATCTTATGAAAACAGTATATGACTTTACTACTGGATGGAAAGCAGGTGCAGGAGCTAAGCAAATATTTATGTCTTTAGTTCATCCATCTGCAGTAATTACACCAGTTTCTTATCAATTCGCTACTCTAGACGAGCCAAGAGCAGTTACAGAGGGAAAATACTTATACTTTGAAGAAAGTTTTGAGGATGTATTTATACTAAATAAAAAAGCTGATGCTGTACAATTTGTTGTTGAAGCGTAGAAAAGGGAGTGATATATAATGCCACAAGTAAAGAAATTAAATAGAATATTAACTATAGAAGAGTGTAAAATAGATGATTTCTTAGAGATGGGATATGATTTGATAGATGAAACTGGTAAGGTAGTAAAGTATGGCAAGTCATTAAATGTAAAAGATTTAATAGCTGAAAATAATATTTTAAGGTCAAAAGTTGAGTCTTTAGAAGAAGAAAATAAGCAGCTTAAAGAGAAAAATAAACTTACTAAAAAGTAGGTGAAAATTATGGAAAATAATCTGATTGATGATATAGAAAAAAGACTTGAAAGTTTTGAATATATATTAAAAGATGGGGATAAGTGGTTAATAGGTTTTGTAAGAGAAAAAATAGAAAATATTATTAAACTAGATTGTAATATAAAAACTATGCCAATTGAATTGAAAGAAATTGAAGTTGATATGATAGTTGGAGAGTTCTTATTTACCAAGAAAAATATGGGGCAATTAGATATAGAAAGTCTTAATTTTGAAGCTGTAGAAAAGTCTATATCAGAAGGTGATACAAAGGTAGATTTTGCTATAGGAAGTGGCTCTCAAACACCAGAACAACGCTTTGACACTCTTGTAAATTATCTTTTAACTTATGGTAAGAATAAAATATTAACTTTTAGGTGCTTAAGATGGTAAGTAAAACTAGAAAAGCAATAGAAATGCTATATAGAGATAAATGTACTATAGTTGAGTATCAGCCAATTAAAGACCCTGTAACAAAACGAACTAACAATAAAGAAGTGATTGTATTAGAAAATCAACCATGTAAACTTTCATATAAAAATATTACATCAGCTACAGATGGAAAAGTAGCTAAGCTAGAGCAAACTATTAAACTCTTTATATCTCCAAACATAAACATTAAAGCAGGTTCAAAACTTATTATAACTACTCAAAATAATATTACAAAAGAATATATAAGAAGTGGAGAATCTGCTATATACCCAAACCATCAAGAAGTTGTCTTAGAATTACTAGAGGATAAAGCGTAATGGGTAGAGGTGGAAGTGTTGATTTTAAAGAACTAAAGAAGTTGCAAAGGAAATTACAAAGATTAGAAAACAGTCAACTTGATAAATTTTTAAAAGATTGTGCAAGAGAATTAGCTGCAAGACTTGTTCGTAAAGCTAGGAAGCGTGGACGTACACCAAAAAAGACTGGAACCTTAAAAGAAGGTTGGGGTGGGATAGCTTATGCTAGGAAACTTCCTGTTACTAAAGTTGGAGATAATTATGTTATAGAAGTTATTAACCCAACTCCCTATGCAAGTTATGTAGAGTTTGGTCACAGAACTAGAAATCACAAAGGCTTTGTTAAAGGAAAATATATGATGACTATTTCAGTAATGGAATTAAGAGAAGAAGCAGATGCAATAATAGAGAAAAAATTAATGATTTTATTAAAGAAGGTATTTGATGCTTAATAATATAATTGATGGAATATCAGTAAAATTAGATAAATCGTTTGGAGAAAAATATACAATTTACAGTGAAGATGTGGAACAAGGTATAAATGAACCTTGTTTTTTTATTGTTCCTATAAATTCGAGTAAAGTATTATATCCAAATGCTAGAGAGTTAAAGAAAAATTCTTTTGATGTACACTATTTTCCTAAAAGTGATAATAAGGCATTTGAAATAAATGAGATAGCTGAAATGTTACTAGAGGAATTAGAGTATATAAACGTGAACGAAGATTTAGTTAGAGGTACAAATATGAACTATGAAATTATAGATAATGTACTTCATTTCTTCGTTGATTACAATTATTTCACTATGAAAAGTAATAGTACAGATAAGATGGATACAGTAGAGTTATTTGGTGGATTAAAGAGAGGTGATAGTATTGAAAACTAATGATTTAGATAAAAAATCTAATGACTATAAGTTTACTAAAGAGCAGATAGTTAATTCTAAGAAGTATGTAAATAGAAAAGACTTGTTAAATGCAATTTTAAAAGAAGATGAATTGTATTCCTTCTCAGAGGTAGAGGATATGATAAATAAATTTATGAAAGGAGTGAGTTAGATGGCTTTAGGTGGAGGAACATTTGTAACACAGAATAAAATACTTCCAGGTGCTTATATAAATTTTATCTCAGCTAAGAGGGCAACTAGTTCATTATCTGATAGAGGTATTGTAGCAATGCCACTTGAACTTGATTGGGGTATTGATGAAGAAGTATTTCAAGTAACCAGTGATGATTTTGAGAAATATTCAACAAAGTTCTTTGGATATAATTACACTCATGAAAAATTGAAAGGTTTGAGAGATTTATTTAAAAACATAAGATTAGGTTATTTTTATAAATTAAATAAAGGTGTTAAAGCTAGTTGCACTATTGCTACTGCTAAATATAGTGGAATAAGAGGTAATGATTTGAAGATAGTAGTTACAACAAACATTGATGATAACACTAAGTTTGATGTTGTAACACTTTTGGATAATAAGAAAGTAGATACCCAAATAGCAAAAGTTATTACAGACTTACAGGACAATGACTATATTACTTGGAAGAAGGATACAACACTAGAAGCAAGTGCAGGACTTGTATTTACTGGTGGAACTAATGGCGAAGCTGTGACAGGAGCAGAGTATCAAGCTTTCTTGGATAAAATAGAAAGTTACTCATTTAATGCACTAGGCTGTTTGGCTACAACAGCAGAAATTAAAAGTTTATTTGTAGAGTTTACTAAAAGAATGAGAGATAAAGTAGGAGCTAAGTTTCAAACTGTTTTATATAAGAAAAATGATGCAGATTATGAAGGTGTAGTATCTGTAGAAAATAAGATTAAAGATACTGGGTTATTAGAATCTAGTTTAGTTTATTGGACTACTGGAGCTATAGCAGGATGTGACATAAATAAATCTAATACAAATAAGAAGTATGATGGTGAGTTTGATGTTGATGTTAATTATACTCAAATACAACTTGAAGAAGCTTTAAAAACTGGTAAATTTATATTCCACAAGGTGGGAGATGAAGTTCATGTGTTAGAGGATATAAATACTTTTGTATCATTTACAGATGATAAAAATGATGATTTTTCAAGCAATCAATCTGTTAGAGTACTTGACCAGATTGCTAATGATATAGCGACTTTATTTAATACAAAGTACTTGGGTGAAGTACCAAATGATAAATCTGGTCGTATCTCGTTTTGGAATGATGTAGTTAAGCATCATGAACAACTGCAAAATATGAGAGCAATAGAAGATTTCAAAGCTGATGATGTTTCTGTAGAACCTGGAAGCGACAAGAAGACTGTTGTAGTAAGTGATGCTGTTAAGGTTATTAGTGCTATGAGTAAGCTTTATATGACTGTTTCAGTTAGTTAAGAAAGGAGAGTGATATAGATGTCTAAAAATATTACTATGAATGTTAGAGATGCAATAAGTGGTTCTAAAGCTGAATGTTTTGTAACAATAAAAGGCAAAAGATATAATTTTATGCAAGCTATTAACTTAGAAGCTAAGATGGAAAAAAATAAAAGTGAGATGCCAATTTTAGGTAGCATTACAAAAGGAAATAAAAGTACAGGAAGTAAATTTTCAGGGAGTGCTACCTTTTATTATAATACTTCTATTTTTAGAGAGTTGTTATATGAATATAAAGAAACAGGCGAGGATATTTACTTTGATATGCAAATTACTAACGAAGACCCAACAAGTTCAGTAGGTCGTCAAACTATAATACTTGAAGATTGTAACCTAGATTCAGGTATAATTGCTAAATTTGACGCTGATGGAGAATATTTGGATGAGGATGTAGATTTTACTTTTGAGAATTGGAGAATAGTCGAGAAGTTCAATATAGCAAATGGTATGGAGTAAAATACACATCTATAAATCATAAATGTGTATTTTTTATTTATAAGAATAGGAGATGGTTAAAATTAAGGATAAATATGAGATAAAAGATTCAATTTCTTTTGATTACAGTAAGAAAAGACCTATAGAAGAATGTGTAGGAGAAATGTATAGAAAAGCAGGTCTATTTTTAGTTGATATTGCCGATAAGCTGGCACTTGATACAATTGAAGGTTCATCATTAAAACCAATTACAATAAAAATTCAAATAAATGAAGATGGTATTGCAACAATAGAAAAAGAAACAAAATATTTAATTATGGAGGTAGAATAATATGGGAGATTTAAACGCTTTTTTAAGTCAAAATGCAATAAAAGTAGAGAATAGAAAGTATGTGGCAAGTGAAAGGTTTATAGGTGAAGATGGGAAACCAATAGAGTGGGAACTTAAAGCAATAGATTCAGACAGAGATAGACAGTTGAGAAAAAATTCTGCTATCAGAGTTCCTGTTATAGGCAAAAAAGGAAAAGCAACAGGACAATACACTAGTGAAACAGATTTTAATACTTACACTTTGAAATTATGTGTGGAAACTATAGTATTTCCGGATTTACATGATGCAGAATTACAAAATAGTTATGGTGTAATGGGTGCAGAGGAGTTATTAACAACAATGTTGACTCCTGGCGAATATACAGACCTTTCAAGTGAGGTAGGAGAGGTAAATGGTTTTGATAGAACTTTTGAAGATAAAGTAGAAGAAGCAAAAAACTAATTGAAGGAGGCGATTATGATGCTAGTGTAGCTCATTATTGCCTTCATAAATTCAAATGGAAACCACATGAATATACAGATTTACCAGACTACGAGAGGGCTTTTGTTGCTGCTTCTATAGATATTAAAGTAGAAGAAGAAATAAAAGAAGAAAAAAAGACTGCTAAAGAAGCTAGAAGAAGTAGAAGAAGATAAAATATAGGTAAAATATGTAAGAATTATATGTTATAATAATTGTAGCAAGAAGATGTAATCTACAATTTATAGAGTGGAGTTCATACAAAAGATTATCCTCCCAACATTGATAAGGGAGGTGAGTACGTATGGATAATTTTTTACAAAATGTACTAGAAAGGCTATCTGTTAGTTTAATAGTTTGTCTAGTTAGTAATTTACTTAAAAAACGTAAAAAACCACTCAAAGCTGGCACTAAGAGTGGTTGGGAATTTGATTTAAAAATCAGATTCCATAAAACTAAGTAATTTTCAAATTACGAACTCCACTCTACCATAAATAGATTGTAGTTCTTCTTGCTTTTATTATACCACAAATTAGAAAAAATATTGCATATAATATTTTTTATAGTCAATAAAAAGATGAATTTTTTATAACAAATAATAAAAACTTTATTATAAAACTATTAATTTGCAAGGTATCTATAAATGAGTAGATATTTTTTTACTTATATAAAATATTTGAAATGATAGCATATTCCTGTTTTGGGAACGTGGTTAAAACTCAAACTATATTACTAGTATTATATTAAATATTTAGCATCAAAATTAAATAAAGAAAAGAAAGCACTTACTTTTTGGTAGGTGCTTTTGTTTTGCTCAAAATGGTCGGTTGAGTGAAATAATTAGAAAAAATTGGGATAAGTTATTGACTTTTGTTGCTACATAAACTATAATATATTTGTAGCAACAAAAGTGAGGTGAAATAGATGCCACAAAAAAAGATGGGTCGTCCAACTGAAAACATAAAAGATACTATGATTAGAGTAAGAGCTGACAAAGATACTATTGATAAGTTAGATGAATGTGTGAATTTATTAGATAGTAATCGTTCTGAAATAATAAGAAAAGGTATAGACAAAATATATGATGACCTAAAAAAATAACAAAAATAGAGTGTTCGCCCGACCAAGTTTGAACACTCTATTTAAACCATAAGAAGTAATCTTCTATATGAAATATTTTATCATATAGAGAAACTTCTTTCAAATTAAATTTAGGAGGAGTATGTATGATGAATGATTTACAAATATTTAAAAGTGAAGATTTTGGAGAGATAAGAACAGTTGATATTGATAATGAAATTTGGTTTGTTGGTAAAGATATAGCAGAAGCTTTGGGATATTCTAATACAAGAGAAGCTTTAAAAACTCACATTGATAATGATGATATAGCTGAGGTCGTGATTCACGACGGCAGCCAAAATAGAAATATGAAAATAACCAATGAAAGTGGACTTTATTCTCTGATATTTGGGAGCAAGTTAGAGACAGCTAAAAATTTTAAGAATTGGGTTACAAAAGAAGTTTTACCAGCTATTCGACAACATGGTGCATACATAACAAATAACGCTGACCCTCAAGCATTAAGAGACAAGGCAAATGAAATAGAAAGTCTAGATACAGTTAACAAGACTATAGAAATACTAACACCTTTTCTTGATAATGCTGGAATAGATGAAAAAGTAAAGTTACTTACAGCAAAGACTATCTACAAAAAGGCAGGAATAGAGTTACCTTTGGAGATTGAAGAAAAAGAACATTTCTTTGATACAAAACAAATTGCAACTAAATTAAATATGTATTCTAAAACAAATAATCCTGCTTTTGTGGCAGTTTGTGAGATTATTAAAAAATTAGATATTAAAGAAGAAGAGAAACTCATAGTATTAGCAAATAAAGATAATTGGAATGGAACTACAACAAAGTATACAGAAAGTGTAATAGATAAAATAAGAAATTGGATAGAGGAAAATAATAGACCTACTAAGATTGCAGGTGAGAAGAAGAATTTTCATGTAGTTTATAAAATTGAGTAAATTCTATTGTATTAAATAATATATTTTAGTTTAGTTTTGAGGGGGATTAATACAATGTGTAAAAGTTTACTTGATGATTACAATCTAAAAACTGATAAAGAGAGAAAAGATTTTATAAAGTTTGCTATACTATTATATAAGTTGGAACAGGACAACAAAGAAAAGTTTTATGAATATACAGAGATATTGAGAGGTATTCTTAGAGAACAACAAGAGAGAGAAAATAAGTAAAATAATATAGATAAAGCACTTGGATATTATGATGTTTCAAGTGCTTTATATGGTAAAAAATGGTATAATATAGGTAAGAGTTTTGCAGTGTTCGATTTTTCTACTCAAATATAGTTTAACAATTGGAATACAAGGCATTGAGAAGGTTTGATAAGTGTTATCAATTGCACTATTTGTCGCTCACTGCAAATTGAGAAAGTTATATGTGTGTAAGTCTTGGAAATACACAATTTATTTTGGGGTTTTATATTAACTATGTGGTATGTAAATACATAACCGAAATTTTCAAAATCAAGACCTTTAATTGTTTTATATTAACTATGTGGTATGTAAATATCATCAAGCCCCCAAGTTGCTGTATCTATAAAAAAGTTTTATATTAACTATGTGGTATGTAAATAAAGAAGAATATATAAATTTGCATGAAAATTGCTTTCGTTTTATATTAACTATGTGGTATGTAAATTTACTATCTACCGCAAAAGTAACATTGCCACTATTGTGTTTTATATTAACTATGTGGTATGTAAATTTTTGAGAACAAAATCTAGGTGTTTTTATATTAAAAAGTTTTATATTAACTATGTGGTATGTAAATCTAAAATAGCTGATGCAATGGGAAAAACTAAAGACCAGTTTTATATTAACTATGTGGTATGTAAATATATTTTTCCAGTTGTTTTTAATAAAGTTTAAAACAGGTTTTATATTAACTATGTGGACTTAAAATTAAAAATAATTCAAAAACACTTACAAATGAGTAAGTGCTTTTTTAATTGAAAGGAGGTGATTATGATGTAAAAATTTTACTTATATAGTATAATAATCTTATAAAATTATGTAGGGGGACATTGTACTATGAATGATACATTAGAATATATATTTTGTAGTGGGTGTGGGGCGAAATGTCTGAAAGAAAGTAAATTTTGCAGTCAATGTGGGACAAAAATATTTGATATAAAAAATGCAGGCGAGAGTATGACTGAAGAAAAAGAATATGATTTAAAAGGTGTTGATTTACAACATGTAATGCAAGAAACAAGTTTTATAAAAGCATCTTCTATTAGAAGGTTGAAGGAATTAACTGGAATAGATTTAGAAGACTGTAGAAAAATACTTGAAGAACCATATCGAAAGTATTATAATGAAAATTCTGACATACTTGAAGAAAAAAGAAAAAAAGAAGATGATATATCTAAAATTAGAAGAGCTAAAGAGGAAAAAATAGAAAAAGAAAAAATAGCTCGTTGCCCTAAGTGTGGCTCAACTTCTTTGACAGCACATAAAAAAGGTTTTGGCATAGGAAAAGCTATAACAGGAGCTACTATAGCAGGAGGCATTGGTTTCGTAGCAGGAAACATAGGAGCAAAGAAAGTTAGAGTTACATGCTTGAACTGTGGGAAACAGTTTTGGGCAGGTAAAAAATAGATACTAAAAATAAAACACTTACTTAGGTAGGTGTTTTTTATGTGAAAATTTAAGAAAGGAGAGTGAAGAAATGGCTACAATACAAACATCTATCCGTATTTTTGATGGAATGACACCTGCCTTTAGGAATATGACAGCATCTATTAATACGACAATTAATAGTCTAGAAAGACTACAAGGTAGATTGAATAATCCACTCAATACAGGTGGAATACAGACATCTCAACAAAGTTTGAATAACATAGAAAGCATTCTTACTAGAATAGAACAAAGCATAGGAAAAGCAGATGAACAACAAAGAAAGTTTAATGATGATATCAATAAAGGAGCAAGTTCTACAAATAATTTACTTGGAAGTGTTAAAAAGATTGCTGGAGCTTATATGGGCTTAAAGACGATAGGAGGGTTAGCAAATTTAAGTGACCAGATGACCAGTACGAATGCTAGATTGAACATGATAAATGACGGTCAATTATCAGATAGTGGGCTTAATAAGATGATATTTCAAAGTGCTGAAAGGTCAAGAGCATCCTATCTAGACACAGCACAGATAGTAAGCCGTATAGGTATGAATGCAGGGAGTGCATTTTCTAGTACTAGAGAAATAGTAAGCTTTGCTGAACAATTGAATAAAAAATTTATAATAGCAGGAGCTAGTACACAAGAAATGAGTTCAGCATTATTGCAGTTAACGCAAGGGCTAGGGAGTGGTGTACTTAGAGGAGAAGAGTTAAACGCTGTATTTGAGTCAGCACCTAATATCATCAAAAGTATTGCGGATTATTTAGATGTGGACATAGGAAAGATTCGAGGAATGGCAAGCGAGGGAATGTTGACAGCAGATATTGTAAAAAATTCTCTGCTTGCAGCATCAGCAGAAACAAATGCTCAATTTGAAAAAATGCCACTTACAATAGGTCAAATCTTTACATCAATTAAGAATAACGCAATAATGATATTTGGAGCGATACAAAAAAAGATTGAGGATACAGTTTCAAGCGGAGGATTTCGAACCTTCATAGTTAATGTAACAGATTCGTTGTATGTCTTGGGAGCTGTTGGATATAGTGTCTTTAATGGGTTTATTGATTTGCTGAGCAGTCCAACATTTCAAGGTTTTGCAAATATGATGATTGTCGGAATCAGTTTAATTGCTCAAGGATTTGGGTGGCTATTAACAGTATTAGGAAGTGTTATTAATTTTATTTCACAAGGTTGGAGTATAATACAACCTATTTTGATAACGAGCATCGTTTTGTGGGGCTTATATAAAACAGCTGTCATAGCAGGTGCTTTAGTTACAGCTATTCAGGTAGGGTGGATAGCTTTACAGACATTTTGGACTAATTTGCTAAATGGTTCGTTATTAACTAATATAATGATGAATATAGCTGCAAAAATATCAACAGATGCACTAAGTGGTTCAATGTTACTTTTAATTACCACAATAGTTATGGTTGTAGCAGCAGTAGCCTTAGTAATAGCAGCGATATTCGTTGGGGTAGCAATATTCAATCATTTTGCAAAAACAAGTGTATCTGCGATAGGTGTAGTTGCAGGTGCAATATCAGTTGCGGCTGCTTTTGTAGGAAACTTATTTATTGCAACAGGGAACTTAATTATAGATATTGTAGCTTTAATTTATAATAGTTTAGCAAACTTTGCAGAGTTCTTTGCTAATTTTTTAGACGACCCGATTGGCTCTGTCATAAGGGCGGTATCTAGAATGGCTGATGCGGTATTAGGTATATTAAGAAGTATAGCATCTGCAATAGATACCATATTTGGCTCAAATCTAGCAAATGCAGTGAGTGGTTGGCAAGATAAATTACAAGGGTGGACAGATAAAGTCGCAGGAGAAGCTAAAATAAAAGTTGAAAGAATGGACCCTAATAAACTGCATTTTGATAGATTTAACTATGGTAAAGCTTGGGATGCAGGCTATAAATGGGGAGATAAACTAGAAACTAACATAAAAGATAAATTCGATATTAGCAAAATAGCAGAAAAGGCAAAAAAAGATTTAGGATTAGACGATTTATGGGATAAAAAATACGGACTTGGTGATGGATTGGGTTCAGCTGGATTAAACTCACCTTTGGGCGATGCAGCAAAAGGAGCAAAAGACACTGCGGGAAATACAGCTAAAATGGCTAAAACAATGGATAAAAGCCAAGAAGACTTAAAATATCTTAGAGACATTGCAGAGCAAGAAACAATCAATCGATTTACAGGAGTAAACATAAAAATTGATATGAATAACACAAACAATATAAGTAGAGATACTGACTTAGATGGAATAGTTAATGTACTAACTGAAAAATTAAATGATGCAATGGTTGTATCAGCAGAAGGAATAGTTTAGGAGGTGTTTGAATGGCTTATGATTTTTACTTGGATGGAGTACAATTACCAATTACACCTGGCAAATTAGAAATAAAAACAACAAACAAAAATAAAACTGTAGACCTTATAAATGATGGAGAAGTAAACATATTAAAGACTCCTGGTCTATCTGAAATAAGTTTTGAAGCAGAATTTACACATAATAAACTACCATTCTATCGAGGTACTTTTAAAGATGTTCAATTCTTTTTAAGTAAACTAGAACTACTAAAGACAGATTGTAAGCCATTTCAATTCATTGTATCTCGACAACTTGGGAATAAAGTACTATTTAATACAAATAGAAAAGTATCACTTGAGGAATATAACATAGTAGAAGATGCAGACAATGGTTCAGATTTTAAGGTAGCTATTAAATTAAAGCAATATAGAGATTACTCAACTAGAAAATTAGTTCTTGCTCCTCCTAAAAGTGATACTGGTAGACCTAATGTAAAGATAGAACCTAAGAGAGTTGATTCGGTCAATGCCCCAAACGCTAAAACATATACAGTCAAAAGTGGTGATTCTCTTTGGGCAATTTGTCAAAAGCAATTAGGAAATGGTTCACTATATAAGAAAGTATATGAACTAAATAAAACAATGATGGATAAAGCAAATAAGGGTAAAAAAGTACCTAAATACACCATCTATAAAGGGCAGGTGTTAAAACTTGGCTGATGAATTAGTATTAGCAAATGATAGAGATGTAAGGTTAGTTATTGCTCATTGGGAAGATTTCTATGAGCCAGTTGTCCTTGATAACATAACATGGGAGATAGAAAGACGAGGTACACCAAGTAAATTAGAATTTACAATCGTCATGGATGATATACTACAATTCTGTGAAGGTAATTCAGTGAGATTATATTACAAGGGTGTAGGCATATTTTATGGATATATATTTCAGAAGAAAAGAGATAAAGAAAATCACATTAAAATTGTTGCTTACGACCAGTTGAGATATTTTAAGAATAAAGATACTTATGTTTTTAAAAATTATACAGCAAGTGAAATAATAAAAATGTTAGCTGACGATTTTAAACTAAAGTGTAAATCTATAGAAGATACTAAGTATAAAATATCTAGGATAGAAGAAAATAAAACACTTTTTGACATGGTGCTAACAGCTTTAGATGATACTTTAAGAGAGAAAAAGGAAATGTATGTACTCTATGATGATTTTGGTCGGCTAGTATTAAAGAATGTAGCTTCTATGAAATTAGATGTAGTTATGAATAATGATGTGATTGAGGATTTTGACTATAATTCTTCGATTGATAGTGATACTTATACTCAAGTAAAATTATTAAAAGAGGATGAAAACACAGGTCAAAGGATTTCTACTACAGTAAAAGATTCAGTTCATATAAGAAGTTGGGGAGTTCTACAACTATTTGATACAGTAGATAGTAACGTGACAAAAGCAGAAATGGACAAAAAAGCAGAAATGCTCTTAAAATTATATAATAAGAAAACTAAGTCATTAAGTCTTAAAAATGTGCTTGGAGATATTAGAGTAAGAGCAGGTTGTTTAGTACCTGTTTTTTTGTCGTTAGGAGATATTGAGTTACAAAATTATATGTTAGTTGAGAAAGTAAAACATACATTTGAAAATAACAGTCATTTTATGGACCTAACTTTGGTTGATGGAGACGAATTTGCTTCTTATTCTTCTTCAAGCTACAGTAGTGGAAATGCAAATAATAAAGATGAAAAGAAAAATGGTCCTGCACAAAATACTACAAGCAAAGAAGATAATGACATGATAAATAAATTAAATAAAGTATTTAAAGGTAAATTATCAAATACAGGAAATATATTTGTTAAATATTCAAATGCTTATAAAGTTAATCCAGCACTCATGGCTGCTATATCTATGCACGAATCAGCTAGAGGGACTTCAAATATTGCAAATACTAAAAATAATTTCTTTGGAATGAAAGGAATGTCTTTTGGCTCTGTAGATGAAGGAATAAAAAGAGGTATAAGTAATTTATCAAGAAATTATATTCATATAGGAAGGAAAACATTAGAAAGTATAAGAGATAAATATGCTCCACTTTATGATAGTCCTCTTAATAAAGATTGGGTACCAGGAGTAGGCAAATTTTATAAACAAATAACAGGAAATGCATATAGTTCTAATAGTGCAGGTACAGGAGTTGGGAGCAATGAAGAAGCAGAAAAGAATTTAAAAGATACAACTTATCAAGTTCAAAATAGTAACAATGCTAATACATCAACAAACAATAATAGTAAAGTAAGTAAAGTTATTCAAGAAGCAAAAAATCAACTTGGCAAGCCTTACAAATGGGGTGGTAATGGTCCAAAGAGTTTTGACTGTAGTGGTCTTATGGTGTGGGCATTTAAAAGAGGTGCAGGAATAAATCTCAAAAGAGTTTCAGCAGACCAATCAAAAGATAGTAGAGGGAAACTATTATGCAACATAAATGATGTAAAAGCAGGTGATTTAGTATTCTTTAAAAACGAACAAGGAAAAGTACATCATGTTGGACTTTATATAGGAAATGACCAATATATTCATGCTCCACAAACTGGTGACGTAGTAAAAATAAGTAGTTTAAGTGGTAGACAAAAGAAAAAGCATGATTTTGCAAGAGCTAGAAGATTCTTTTAAGCGAGGTGATAAAATGAGCCAAGAATTATTGCAAATAATCAAGAAAGCAGCAATGGATGCAGTAGAAACAAGTAATCCAATGCAAATTGCATTTGGAACTATAGAAAGTGTTAATCCTTTAGTAGTTAAGATAGAGCAAAAAGCATCTTTTGAAGAATCTTTTCTAATACAAACAGATACATTTAAAAGATATACAGACAAAAAGGTGGGAGACAAATTGGTTTTAATTCGTATGCAAGGAGGACAACAATACTTGATTTTAGATAGGATGTGATGAAGTGTTACCAAGCGATAATTTGGATTATGATATTGAAGATGTATCAATTATAAATTTTGATGTAAGACAAGAGCCTAGTAAGACTTTTAAATTAAATATAGAAAAATCTAAGATAGATGGTATTTGTGATGATGTGGAAGCATTAAAACAGACCATCTTTTTAATTTTAAACACAGAGAGATACCAACATTTAATTTACTCTTGGAATTATGGAGTCGAGTTGAACGACCTTATTGGAGAGCCTATATCCTTTGTAATACCCGAACTTGAAAGACGAATCAAAGAAGCACTAATTCAAGATGATAGGATTGAAAATGTAGATAATTTTGAGTTTGAAAATATAAAAGGAAAGGTCCATTGTAAGTTCACAGTTTACAGTAAATATGGAAATATAAAAGCAGAGAAGGTGGTGAGTGTTTAGTGTTTGAGTTAATGACTTTTGAAAATATAATTAAAAGAATGTTAGATAGTGTACCAGATACTTTTGATAAAAGGGAAGGTTCTATAATATATAATGCTCTTGCTCCTGTTGCTATAGAACTTACAGAAACTTACATTGCCATGGATGAATTACTAGACCAAACATTCGTAGATACTGCTAGTTATTACTATTTAGAGAAGAGATGTAAGGAAAGAGGAATCACACCTTTGCCTGCTACTAATACAATTGCTAAAGGAGTATTTAACATAGATATTCCTATTGATTCAAGATTCAACTTAGGAGAGTATAACTATGTAGCAATTGAGAGAATATCTGAAGGTATATACAAGATGAAATGTGAAACTGCTGGACCTATATTTGAACTTGGTCAGTTGATTCCAATTGAATATATAGATGGTCTTGAAACTGCTGAGTTAACAGAAATATTGATAAATGGAGAAGATGAAGAATCTGAGGACAGTTTAAGACAAAGATATTATGATAGTTTAAATTCCCAATCTTTTGGGGGTAATATACAAAACTATAAGGATGAAGTTAATAAATTGCCTGACGTTGGGGGAGTTAAAGTATATCCAGTTTGGAACGGTGGAGGTACTGTTAAGTTAGTAATAATTAATTCTAATTTCAAAGTACCATCTGATGATTTAGTTAATTTAGTTCAAGAAGAAATTGACCCTATACAAAATCAAGGAGAAGGTATTGGATTAGCACCAATAGGTCATAGAGTCACTGTTGAAGGAGTTACAAGTACAACTATAAATATAAGTACTACAATAACATATAAGAGTGGTTACACTTGGGAGAATATAAAGACTATAGCAGAAGAAGCAATAGACGACTATTTAAATGAGTTAAATATGAGTTGGGAAGATGAAGAGAACTTAATAGTTCGTATATCTCAGATAGAAACTCGTTTGTTAAGTATAGATGGAGTGTTAGACATTGCAAACACAATGATAAATGATGTTTCATCAAATTTTAGTGTTGATAAAGATTCTATAGTAGTAAGAGGTGAAGTAGTTGGATAAAGAGATTAATTTAATAAATTACTTGCCACAAATTCTACAAGATAAAGAAGAATATGAGAAGATATTTAATACAGAAAATAAAGAAATAAAAACACTACATGATAAATTAAAGGACCTATCAAATGACCAGTTTTTAGAGGACCTAACTATAAGTGGTATAAAAAGATGGGAAAAGATAATGTCTATAACTCCTAAAAGTAATGAGAGTTTAGAAGATAGAAGGTTTAGGATTTTTAGTAAATATATAAGTAAACTACCTTACTCAGAGAGATTTTTAAGGAACTGGCTAGATAATGTAGTTGGAGAAGGCAATTATGAATTAACTATTAATAATGCTACTTATAACATACACCTTGAGAGTGATGCTAGAAATCAAGATTGGTTTGAGGAAGTTCATTCTTTTGTAAGTAATATTAAGCCGTGTAACATGACACTAGATTACACTAGAGTGCTTATAAGCAAAGACAATTATATGAATTTTGGTATAACAACCTTAATGGGTCAAGAAATAACTATATACCCTTGGAGTCCACCAGATATAGAAACTTATGGAGAAATTGATGTATTAACTGGCAATGGAGTTGGATACCAAGAGATAACAATATTTTAGGAGGTGATATATTGGCTATAGATAAAAGTTATTACACTATAATTACAGATGTAGGAAAAGCAAAGATAGCAAATGCAAGTGTCACAGGTAATAAAGTGGGATTTGTAAAAATTCAACTTGGTGATGGAGGAGGGAGTGAATATACTCCAACTGAGAGTCAGACAGCTCTCAAAAATGTGGTATGGGAAGGCAATATCGGAAATACAACTACAGATGAAACTGCACCAAATTGTATAATATTAGAGAGTTTAATACCATCAAGCGTAGGCGGGTTTATGATAAGAGAAATAGGATATTTAGATGATGAAAATAATTTAATTGCCATTTCTAAATACAAAGAGTGTTATAAACCTTCTATAGAACAAGGTGCAGTGGTAGACATGAAGGTTAAAACTGTGCTTATTGTATCTAATGTAAATAATATAGAGCTTAAAATTGACCCTACTATAATTTTTGCAACACTTAAAGACATACAAGATTTAGACACTAAACTAGGTACTGTTAATACTAAAATTGATACAACTAAAACAGAGATTAACAATAAAATAGGTGATACAACACAACTTAACACAACAGATAAAACAAATATAGTTAGTGCATTGAATGAGGTAAAAACTAGTGTGGATAGTATAGAAACAACAGCAGAGAAAACAAGTATAAAAGATGCAGATAACTTATTTGAAAGTGACAATGTAGAGGGAGCATTAAAAGAAGTGATGCAAGAAGTAAAGGGTAATAGAACTAGTATTATATCAACGATAAACAGTAATTTGCTACCAATATAAGGAGGTGATAAAGTGAAGATATGGAAATATAATAGAACTGTGAAGAAAAGAAGAGGTGTCTATACAGAATTAGATATACTTGCACAAAGGTATGAATTTGAAACAGATGGGAAACTTTATACAGCTTATTTTCATTTATATACTAATAAGGATATAGATATATTCAGAGATAAAGATTTGTATAAAAATTCTTATATGATGGACTATAGAGTTGGAAATGTAACAACTGATGTTGATGATGTAGTACAACAAACAACTACAGTAAGATTTATACCTGACCCTGTTATTGATATTGCTATTGATAACATTAGCAGAGGATGTGAAATAAACTACAGAATTATAGATAATGAACCAAACATAAAATTTATTGTTACAGAAAAATTAAATGGCACAATAATAGAAACGAAGACAAATTCTAGTGATAATAATTATAAACTTAAATTAACTGATGAACAAATAGTACCATTAGCACTCAATTCCTCAAATTCAATAGTAATAGAAATAAGTACAGAAGATGGTGGATTAGTAACAAGTAAAACAGTAACATTTACAAGAACAAATAATAAACCATTTATTTTAGTTAATTCATATAATTCTAATTCTGCAAAGTTTATAGCATCTGATTTAGATAATAATTTAAGTAAAATAGAGTGGTATTTAGATGATGTATTAAAAGAAACAATAACAACAGATTTAACAGCAGAGAAAACAATAAACTATGAACTTATAGACAATGCAATACACACACTTAAAATAGTTGCTACAGATGCAGAAAATGCAACAGCAGAAAAAGTTTTGAGCATAAGTAAAGAAATAATGCCACTTCAAGAAGATGCTAGTTTAAGTGATATATCAACTAAGCTAACAGAGATTGGAGAAGGGTTTAAGAATGGTAAAACAAGTATTATAAATACTTTAGAATTAAAGAATATAGAAGCAAGTTTAAATAATACGTTAGTCGAGTTATCGGAGAAAATAAAAACAAGTTTTGATAGTTCAGACGCTAGTGTGCAGGATTTGATGAATCAGCTAACACAAGCTAATAATACTATAAGTCAATTAAATACAAAATATAAGTATGCAAGTGGCACTATTGATGTTGTTAAAAATAGTTCTTTAATGGCTAATTTATATGGAGAGTCCTCTGGTAGACAACCTGGTACTTGGCTTAAGATTGATAATTTAGGTTTTATTCCTAATATTTTTGTTGCTGAATGTCAATATGTTACTTCTAGTAATTATATTTTTAAACATATTGTTATTGCTACTTATAATATAAAGTGGTTTTTGAACAAAAAAGATTTTTCGGCTAGAATTGTATTTACTAAAGAAAAAAATTCTAATCAAGATTTTAGTGGGAGTGGACTTATTTATTCAAATAATGAGCGTGATGTATATATAAATAATAAAGGCATTAATGTTCCTGCAAGTAGTCCCAATGTTTCTAGTTACCTACATTCTTGGTATGCTATAAAATTTATATAAAAGAGGTGATAATATGAATAGAAAAAATAGAATAATTTACGACCAAACAGGCAAGATATGGCTTCAAACTGGTGAAGCAACAGGAGACATATTAGAACATGATGAAATAACCGAATTACATTGTATTGATATTGAATATGGAAGTATAGATTATACCAAAAATAGAATTACAGGTATAAATATAGAAACTAAACAACCAATTTTAGAAGAAATACCAATATATGTGAGTGATGAAGAAAAGAGAATACAAGAGTTAGAAAATCAGATTTTACTCAATGAAAATGAAAAAGTAGGAGGATTATTATAATGATAAATAATGTTGTAGTAAGAATACTAGCAGAAAGAATTCTAAACAAAGGATTGAACCCTTTGAAAAATCGAGAATTTGAATTAGACGATGTGACTAACACAGAGTACAGAAAGGCTGTAGAGGATTATATAATTGAACATAGTGGAGCGTTAGAAGGAATAGAACCTACAGTATAGGTTCTTTTTTTATTCCTAAAAATATATAAAGTCATTTACATTTTGCCTATATTTTGTAGACGTTTAT
>NZ_JAGWCU010000041.1:0-29182 GCF_020657755.1 Clostridioides sp. ZZV15-6388
AGAATTTAAATATAAGAGAATGGATTTGTCCTTGTTGTAATGTAACTCACGATAGAGATATAAATGCAAGTAAAAATATACTAAAAGAAGGATTAAGACTAATAACAGTTTAAAATAGATAACTTATGTAAGAACCGTAGGGACTACGGGGATAGCCTGTGGAGAATTGGTAAGACATGTTTTAGTATGCAAAATTCTATGAAGCAGGAACCCTGTGACTTTAGTCATGGGAGGTTCAGGAGGCTATGCAAGTTATATGTTTTTTAGAAAAGATGAACTATAAAAAAGTAAATATAATTGGTAGTAGTGGAGGAGCTCTTGTTGCATTAAATGTTGCACTTGAAAGACCTGATTTAGTGAATAAGGTAATTGCAGATAGTTTTGAAGGAGAGGTTCCTCTAGAGTCATTTGTGCAAAATGTAAAATTAGAGCGTGAAGCATCAAAGCAAGATGATGATGCAAAAGCTTTTTATATTTACAATCAAGGCGAAAATTGGGAGCAAGTAGTAGATAATGATACAGAAGCTATTTTTGAACATTATAAAACTATAGGTAAATTTTTTCATAAGTCCCTAGAAACTATGCAACCAGATGTGCTTTTAACAGGAAGTAAAGAAGATGAATTTGTATCTTTAGTGTCTTTTGATTTTTATGAGAATACATTTTCTTCACTTCTTAAAAAGATTAAAAATGGGAAAATACATGTGTTTAATAAAGGTGGACATCCTGCAATTTTATCAAATGGTCTTGATTTCTCAAAAATAGCTAAAGAATTTTTAAAGAAGTAATTTAAAAATCTTTGTACATAAGAATGTGTAACAAACATTGGAAAAGAGACTTATAAAAAGTAATAAATATTGCCTATAAAAAGGATACTTGATTATTTCATAGAGAATTTATCAAGTATCCTTTTAAATGCTAAATCAATTGACATAGCTTTTCTAATGAGGCAGATTTATACTTATTTTTATTTATTACTACAGTAATATCATTAAAAAGTTTAAAATCAGGAATGAATATCTGCATAAGGTTTCCTTTTTCTATTTCTTGCTCAACTAGAATTTTAGGAAGAATTGAAACACCTAAACTATTTTTAGTAGCTTCTATTAGGGATTGTGAATCTACACTTTCCCAGCTTGCATGTACTTTGTAACCTTGCAAGGTTGCAGCTGATTCAAAAGTTTCGCGTACAGCACTTCCTCTTTCTCGTAATAGTAAATCCATACCCAATAGTTGAGATAAACTTAATTCGGCAGTACTACAATAACTTGGTGAAGATACAATGCATAATTCATAAGAAGAAAATTTCCTTATTTCTAATGAGCCTTGTATGATTTTCCCTTCAATAAAAGCTATATCAACCTTTCCTTGTTTCAATAATTTTAATGCTTTTAATGCACTATGGACTTCAACGTTAATCTTAGTATTTGGAGATATTTCTTGAAATTTCCTTATTAACTGAGGAAGCCATATTTGAGCAAACGTAATACAAGAAGCAATATGTATGGGAGTTTCATACTCTAAGTTTTTAATCCTTGATTCAACATTTTCTAGATTTTCAAGTATTGGTAAAATTTCTTGTAAAAGAAGTTCTCCAGTTTTTGTTAATTTAACACTTTTATGTAATCGCTCAAATAATTTGGTTTCAGCTTCATTCTCAAGTTCTCTTATTGCATGAGAAACTGCTGATTGTGTAATAAATAAATTATTTGCAGCTTTAGTAAAATTTTCTACTTTTGCAACTTCTCTAAAAATAATGCAATGTTTAAAATTCATAATCAGACTCCTTTACTCATGAATTAAATTCATGTCTGCAACAATATTTTATCATTTTACAAATAGCAGTACAACATTTATAATATGTCCATGTGCACATAGAAAGGAATATTATGAGAAAAAATATTAAATTGTATTTATGGCTTTGCTATATAAATTTATTTATAAGTGCCTTTACTTTTGGTGGAGGATATGTTGTTGTTCCCATGATAAAAAAGTACTATGTTATGGATAAAAAAATATTTAGTGAATCAGAGCTTATGGAAATGGCTACGATTGCTCAATCTTCACCTGGAGCAATTGCAATTAACTTAAGCATTTTAGCAGGTAAAAGAACAGCTGGATTTATAGGAGTAATTATCAGTTGTATTTGTTCAATTATACCTCCTATAGTAATTTTAGGTCTTGTTTCAAGGTGGTATGTTGCGTTTTCTTCAAATATTTATATAATTGCAATCTTAAAAGGTATGCAAGCATGTGTTGCTGCATTGATTGTAGATTTGACTATAGATATGTATAAAATGATTCTTAATGAGAAATCAATGTTATTAAATCTATTAGTACCATTTTCATTTATTGCTTGTACTTTTTTTAAAATTAATGTAATACTCGTATTACTTTTAAGTTGTTTGATTTCTTTGTTTGCTATATATATTCAACTTCGAAAAAAGGAGGGGAGTATATGATTATAAATTTATTCTTTACATTTTTGAAAATAGGAATGTTTAGTATAGGTGGTGGTTATGCTATTATTCCACTTATACAGGAACAGGTAGTTTTTAAGCAAGGATGGATAACACAAAAGGTTTTTACTGATATTATCACAATTTCTCAAATGACTCCTGGCCCATTAGCTGTTAATACTTCTACCTTTGTTGGTATGCAAGTGGCAGGAATTGAGGGTGCTATATCAGCAACAGTTGGATGTATAATATCAGGAATAATTATTTCTATATTTTTATATGAATTTTTTAAGAAATATAGGAATTCGAAATTTGTTTTTGAAATTTTAAATGGACTAAAAGCATCATCTTTAGGATTAATCATCTCAGCAGGATTTACAATTATATTGTTGACATTTTTTGGTTCTTCAAATTATTATACTACCAATATTTTCAAAAATATAGATATTGTAGCTGTTATTTTATTTTGTTGTTCACTGTATTGTTTACGAAAATATAAGATTGGACCTATACTTATGATGGTATTATCTGGATTGTTTGGATTAATTGTATATTTGTAAAGAAGGTCAATATATAGGTAAAGAAAGGTTTACATATAATGTGAAAAGTTTAAGATATTATGGAGTCTCCTATATTTTAGGAAACTCCTGTTTATCAATTATAAATAACATAGTAGTATTTTATTTTTACTTGCCATATATCTCACTTTCAATTAAACAAGTCCATTATCTCATTATCAGATAAACTTCTTAATACACCTTCATTAGAAAGCTCTCCATTTATAAATTGATTTATAAGCTCTTTTTTACTTTCTTGTAATTTTATTATCTTTTCTTCTATGGTACCTTTAGCAATTAACTTTATAACTTGTACTACATTTTTTTGACCAAATCTATGAGCTCTGTCACTAGCTTGATTTTCTACTGATGGATTCCACCATGGGTCAAAGTGGATTACAATATCAGCAGTTGTAAGATTTAATCCTGTCCCACCTGCCTTTAAAGATATTAAAAAAACTTTTTTGTCAGTACTCTTATTAAATTCATCTACAAGTTCAAGCCTTTCTTTAGCACTAGTTTTACCATCTATATAGTGATATGCAATTTTACACTTATCAAGTTCCTTACCTATGTTTTTAAGGACAGATGTAAATTGCGAAAATAATAATATCTTGTGATTTTCATTTATACTATCTCTAAGTATTTCTAGACACGTTTCTATTTTTGAACTTTTTTTATTATAATCTTTTACCACTATACTTGGGTCCAAACAAAGTTGTCTTAGTTTAGTTAAATAAGAGAAAATAACTATTTTATCTTTCTTAAGATTCTTATCTTTCATTTTATCTTGTATATCTTTTGCATATACACTATATATTTTTTTCTGCTCCTTATTTAATTCAACAAAAAAGTTTTTCTCAATCTTATCTGGCAGTTCTTTCATTACTTCTTTTTTACTTCTTCTAAGAATAAAAGGTTTTATTAGTCTTTTTAAATTTTCAACATTATCTTCTTTATTTATAAATAACTCTTGAAATTTTCCTCTACTATATAAATATCCAGGCATTATAAAATCAAATATAGACCATAACTCTAATAAATTGTTTTCCATAGGTGTACCAGTAAGTGCAAATTTATTTTTGGCATTTATATTTTTTACAGCTTCTGTTACTAAAGCCACTGGATTTTTAATGTTTTGAGCCTCATCTATTACACAATAATCAAAAACTATTTCACTATATCTTTCTAAGTCATTTCTGAGAGTACCATATGTTGTAAGGACTACATTAAAATCGTTTATTTTTCTAAAACACTTTTCTCTATCTTTTTTATTTCCATGTATCAATAGAACTTTTATATCTGGAGCAAATTTTTCAAATTCATTTTTCCAATTATAAATAAGTGATGTTGGCGTAACAATAATACTTTTTTTACTGGACACAGATAATAAAAATGTAATAGTTTGTATTGTTTTTCCAAGTCCCATTTCATCAGCTAATATACCACCAAATTTATAAAAATCTAAAACTTTAAACCAATTAAAACCATTTATTTGGTAGTCACGTAGATTTGCTTTTAAATTACTTGGAATTTCTGGACTTATAACATTAAAATTTCTAAATTTTTCACATGTATTTTCTAATTCTTTTTCACCATTTATAAATTTTAAGTTTTTACCTTTTATCATTTCATTTATATACAGAGCTTTATTATTATGAATTTTATTATCTTTTGATTTATCAATTACATCCAAATTTTCAACCAGTTCAAAAAAGTCTTTAGTTTCTTTTTCTGATAAGTCTATAAAACTTCCATCTTTTAGTTTATAAAAAGTACGTTTTTCTTGGAGAGCTTTTAGAATATCTTTGTACTCTTTTGGATTTATATCAGATATATTAAAATTAAATTCTAGATAATTTTGATTAGTTTGATTAATTGAAGCTTGAATTGATGAAGAATTATATATTTTCTTCAATTTAAACTTCTCAGAATAATAGATATCTCCAAATTCCTTTAAAGGTTCTAACTGTAAATCTAAAAATGTAAATAGGTCATAGTCAGTTCCTTTAAATGTATATCTGTTATTTTCTTTTACAAATTGTGAAGAAAGCATTTTATTTTCAATTTTAGCCTCTTTTTGTATGTTAGGAAGTATAAATTTTTTACCATCTTCATCATCATAGATATACTTTATGTCGCAACATACATTGCCATCAATTATATCAAAGTAAAACTCTGTTTCAAAATCGTTTGCGATATTATTTTTTATGTTTTCATCCAAATAAACTTCTTTGGATATTGACTTTAATTTAGGAACTAATAGACCTAAAACATCTTTAGAGTCTTCTTTATCAAATTTTAATTCTTTAGATTTTGATAATACTTGATAGATTTTTGAATAATCGCGAGCCTTTTTATGAGACAATAAGTAGATATTATTGTCATATAAAAGTACATCATTCTTTCTAGTAAGTGGAACAGGTAGTAAGTCTTTGGAAGATAAGACAATTTTATCTTCTATATTTTTAAAATTAAATTTTATTGGTAAAATATCACTTAATACTTTTGGATGATATTCTTCTTTAGAAAAAATAAGAGTAAAATCCTTGTATTTAAGAGCATTCAAAAATTGTTTCAGAGAACTCATATTTATTTCCATGAACTTTTTTGAATATGATGAAGAAAAATTATATGAAAGATTTGTTCCATATTCTTCTATCATATCTATCAACTGCTCATCTTCATCAGCAAAATAATGGATATTAGGATTATAAATAAATTTTTTTCCAAACTCTAATTCATATCCATTAAGTTTTGAATATGCAAATTCAGTAATATTTTTTAAAACATACATTTTATTGATTCCAATTTTAAACTCAGCAATTGCTTTATTTGAATCAATGCTTAATAATACATCTAAATTGACTCTTTCTTTTTTAGTATCATTAAAAAAAGAAAGTAGTTGTTTACTTAAATCCAAGCTGACTTTAGAATCAGTCTTAGAAAGTTTATCTTTATCCTCATCTAATATGTCTATTAGAACAGGAGGAATGTCATTTTTACTTTTTATTTGCTTTAGGCTTTTTATCACGATAGCAACTAGATGTTTACATATAAAGATGCTTCGATTTGTAATATTTGATTGACAATCAACACAGCTACAGTCACTTTCAATTATTTTAAAGTGTTTTATATCTATTGTTATTGAATTAAAATAAAAGCTATAATTATCCTCAGAATTGACTCCACCACGAAATGTTAGCAAGTTATTTTGTAAGTCATCAATATCAATGTCTATATAATCAACTAATTGATTATTATAGTATTTTATACCTCTTGACCATCTTGATGGTTCTGTATTTCTTTTGATTAATTTATATATCATATCTATTTTCATCTTATTCACCTTACCTCACTGTATATATTATAATCTAAATCTATTCAATTTACACTCTAAATACAGTGTTTAAATTAAAGCATATATAAATAGTTTTTATCTATTGCAAAATATATATAAATAACAATTTACTATTAGATTTTTATTGTAATATCCTGTAAACTAGGAGTGAAAAATAATGATTTAAGTAGCTTATTAACGTATATAAAATTTAATTATTAAAAATATATTTTAAATTTATAATATATAAAATTAAAAATGTGATATATAAAATTAAAAGAATGTATAATAATTATAGTGTTTTATATTTATCATTGGGAAAGGAAAATATTGATATGGATAGTTATAAATTGATTAAGGCTAAGATACCATGCAAAGAAACAGGAATAGAAATAAAGAGAACTTTATGTGATATTTGTTCTCCAGGAATTCATTGTGGAATTGATGCATATGTCAAAGATGGTAAAGTAATAAAAATAGAAGGTACAAAAGAGCATCCAATGAACAGAGGGTTGTTGTGTACAAAAGGTCTTTGTAATAGAGAATATATGTATAGAGAAGATAGAATAAAAACACCACTGAAGAGGATTGGAAAAAGAGGTGAAGGAAAGTTTAAGCCAATATCATGGGAAAAAGCTTATAGTGAAATAGGGGAAAAATTAAATAAAATAAAAGACGAATATGGAGCAAAACATGTAGCATTTTTTACGGGGTATGGAAAGTGGTATAGACCGTTTTTACAAAGGTTTGCATCTTCATTTGGCTCTCCTAATTATGGTACAGAATCAAGCTCATGTTCAACATCAGCACAAATGGCTGGAAATGTTGCAACTGGAAGAAGTTTTACAATGCAGGATATGGAAAATGCAAAGACTTATTTAGGTTGGGGATTTAATCCATACTACTCTAAATTTTTAAATAGCGTAAATCTAAGTAAACTAAAGGACAAAGGTTTAAAATTTATAATTGTAGACCCTAGGATAACACCAACAACTCAAAAAATAGCAGATTTGCATTTGAGAGTTAAGCCTGGTACTGATGGAGCTTTAGCCCTTGGAATGGCTAATTTATTTATAGAAAAAGATTTGATAGATAAAGAATACATAGAAAAACATGTACATGGATTTGATGAATACAAGGAATACGTAAAATTATTTGATTTAGATACTGTCAGCAAAGTTACAGGGGTTTCTAAAGGTGATATAGTAAAAGCTGTAGAGATGTTATCGCAAGGTCCATTTTGTATAAATGAAAGTGCTGCTCCAGTAGTTCATCACCAAAATGGATTTCAAAATTATAGGGCAATGATGTCTCTATCTGCTATAACAGGTAATTATGATAAAATTGGAGGTAACATACCAAAACAAGATTATTTTGCTGGTAAGGCGGGAGGATTTCAAACATTAGAAAAAGAGTTTGTAAAAGAAGCTCTACCTAAAAATATAAATGAAAGAATTGGTGGGGAACGATTTCCTCTTTGGAATGAAATGGTAACTCAATTTCAAGCTATGGATTTAACTCGACAAATAGAAGAAAAGACACCTTATGAAATAAAAGCATTGTTTTGTCATGGTATAAATGCTAGAATGTTTCCTAATTCAGGAAGGCTTTTTAACGCACTAAACACTGTAGATTTCTTTGTCAATATAGATTTATTTATGACAGATGCATCAAAATATGCAGATATACTTTTACCTGCATGCACATCTTTCGAAAGAGAAGAATGTAAGAGTTATCCAGGTGGGTATATTACATATACGAAAAAAGTAATTGATACATTATATGATTCAAAATCAGATGTAGAAATACTTTCTGACTTAGCAAATGTTATGGACATAGAGGATGATTTGTTAAAAGCAGGTTATGAAGCAAATATAAGATACATGTTTAAAGGAACTTGTGTAGATGTAGATGAGCTTAAAGAAAGTGATTTACCCTTGAAATGTAAAGATTTTAAACCATATGAAGTAGGTTCATATACAAGAGAAGGATATGACACTAGTACATCTAAGTTTGAATTAAAATCTACAATTATTGAGAAATATAAAGATTTTGGTTTAGACGCATTACCAACATACAAAGAATTTAATGATGATATAGATGAGTATACTTACCTATTAACATCAGGGGCAAGAATTCCAAATGCATTACACTCAAGACTTCATGATGTTAAGCTTTCAAGAATATTAAAAAATGAGGCTAGTTGTGACATTTCTAGTTTAGATGCAAAAGACTTAGGTATTAATAATGGAGATTATATAAAAATAACTACTAAAATAGGAAGTTTGAATGTAAAGGTCAAAGTTACTGATAGAGTTTTATATAAAAACATACATATGTATCATGGATATAGAGAAGCTGATGTAAATAGTATCATCTGTGATAATTTTGACCCTTATAGTGGATTCCCTGCATATAGAAGTTGTAAGTGTAAGATTGAAAAAGTGAATAAATAATTGGGGGGATATAATGAAAAGTTTATTTGAATTTAATAAAGAGTTATGTACAGCATGTGGGGCTTGTTTACTTGCTTGCATAGACCAAAATGATAATGACATAGATAAGGGTGAACTTTTTAGACATGTATTTACAGTGGAAGAAAAAGAAAAGGTAGAATATTTCTCATTATCATGTGTTCATTGTGATGAAGCAAAATGTGTAGATGTATGTCCTAAAGATTGTTTTAAAAAAGAACATAAATTTGTCATATTAGATAATCAAGATTGTATCGGATGTAAACTTTGTGAAAAAGCTTGTGAATATGGAGCTTTGATTTATGGAAATGATGGTAAGGCAAACAAGTGTAATGGTTGTGTTGAACGAAATGAGTGTGGTATGGATGCACCTTGTGT
Organism: Clostridioides sp. ZZV15-6388; assembly: GCF_020657755.1. Lineage (NCBI taxonomy): Bacteria > Bacillati > Bacillota > Clostridia > Peptostreptococcales > Peptostreptococcaceae > Clostridioides > Clostridioides sp. ZZV15-6388. Next base: position 9,209 of record NZ_JAGWCU010000041.1, read on the forward strand.
AATGGTATGTCCTACAGGAGCATTAAAGTTTAATATGGAAGTGTAGATTAAGTATAAATTATAATTTATACTAAGATGTAAAATGAACTTTGTAAAAGACTACATTAAATTTGTATTATAACGAGTTTAATGTAGTCTTTTTTATGTATATACTTATAAAATAAAAAATTGAGATAGTTAGAAGTTTAAATTTTTATTTCAAAAAGTTTGTCTTATAAATTACTAATCAATTAATATGTTTAAGAATTTTTCTTTATGATTTAAAAAATCTTGAGTAAGTTGATAATTTTCGCTGTCTTCGCATTTAACTTTATTAATGCCATTCTCATTTACTTCATAGATGATTGAATTAGGATAACAAATTAATATGGGTGAGTGTGTTGCTATGATGAATTGGCAATTTTGGGTTACTAATTCGTGTAATCTTGTTATAAAAGCCATCTGTCTAGCAGGTGAAAGTGCTGCCTCTGGTTCATCTAATATATATATTCCTTCTTTAGAAAATTTATGAATAAATAATGAGAAGAAGGATTCACCATGAGATTGTTCATGCAATGATACTCCTCCATAATAGTTTATAGTTTTTACTCCTGACGAAAACATAGAAGCTTTATCTATTGCAGTAGCTACATTATAAAAAGATTCAGCTCTCAAGAAAAAATTTTGCTTAGGTTTTTTAGGTCCTTTTGTGATTGTTATATATTTATGAAGTTCAGAGTGGCTATTATAAGTACTAAAGCCAAAGTTTTTTGTCCCACCTTCAGGGTTGAATCCATATTCAATAGCTATTGCTTCTAATAATGTTGATTTTCCACTTCCATTTTCACCAATTATAAAAGTTACGTTTTTATGAAACTCAAGTTGATATAAGTTTTTTACTATTGGTAGATTAAATGGATATTCATTTATACTATGTATACCTTTTCTGTTTAGTTTAACTGACCTAATATATTGATTTATTTTTTCAGCATTCAAATTTAAAACTCCCTTTTATTGATTTTAATATACTTATTATAACTTAAAATTAGTGACTATATTTAGGTTTTTATCTAATAAATTTTAATATAGATATTAATAATTTTTAAATTGGAATCTAGATATAGATATGCATAGTGTTAATTATCAGAAACCTTACACTAACAACAGATAATTTTAATTACTCTTAAAATATTTACTTAGGAAATTAAAATATTTTATATTTGTAACAATAAAAATATATCTTTTATTATAAAAAAATTGTTGAAAAACGATATTATATGATGTAGTATATAAAATATTTTAAAGGAGTTGATATAGTGTCTGATAAATTTATAAAAAATCTATTAAATGGTATATTACAAATTTTATTTTTTCTTTTAGCATTAGTACTTTCTATAGGAGGAATTAAAGGCTTTAGTTATATTTGTTTTAGTGGTGAAGCAACTATACAAGGTTCTATATCTGGTATATTAAGGTTTTCTTTGGGTGTATCATATTTTATTATAGTAAAGTCATTGTTAGAAATATTAAATAGTTATGAATATAGCTTATTCATAAATGAAAATGCAAAAAGATTTAGACTTATTGGTTATCTTTTACTTTTAAATTCTGTTATAGAATTTAGTTAAACTTTCGGCACTACTGGAACAGGAATGAGGTTCCTAGATTTAGGACTTGGATTTTACTTTACAGTTCCAACTCTTGTGTATTTTGTGGTTGCTCAGTCTTTATTTTCATATATCCAGTATTCGTTCCATCACTACATCTATAATAATTCTTTTCTAAGACTTCTTTATCTAATATTACTTGGATAGTTCTATTACAATCAATAATTGTACTAAAAATTGTTGCAGCATCTACTTTGCTTACTAACATACTTTCAAATAATTCTTCTGAAGCAAATGATACACGAGATATATTTAATTCTTTACTAAATTTTTTTGTATCTAATTTTTTATTGATTAATACACAGTCTTCCATGGAGGTTGATTTGCAATAGTAGTAATGATATGTAAATATCTATATCACAACTTTTTCATATGTATTAATTTTATAAAAATGAGTTAAACAGTCCAATTATATTAAATAAATTTGATATTAAAGATGGCTATATAAGTGGATAAGGAAATAGTTTTTTTCTATTGGAAAAATAAAGAAAATTCTATTATAATTGAACATGTGACAAAAGTTTGCAAAAAACAACATTAAGTGAGGGGGACTTATTTTATGATTTTTAGCATGAAATATTTTTTGGAATTATTTCCAATAATAATGAAATCATTCAATGTAACTGTGATTTTAGCAATAAGTTCACTGGTATTTTCATTAATTATAGGAACGATAGTAGCATTATCATCTTATTATAAAGTCAAAGTATTAAATCAAATATGCAAAGTATATGTATCAATATTTAGAGGTACACCTCTTATGCCACAGTTGTTCTTTTTATATTTTGGTTTGGCCTATATGAGTGATTTTGTAAAAAATATGGATCCAGTATTTGCAACATCTATAGTACTTAGTTTGAATATGGGAGCTTATATGTCAGAAACGATAAGAGCATCTATACTTTCAATTGATAAGGGGCAGATAGAAGCGGCATATGCAATGGGATTAACAAATTTACAAACAATGAAAAGAATTGTTGTACCACAGGCAATAAGAGTTGCATTGCCATCATTATTCAATAATTTTATAGATTTAATTAAAGGTTCTTCTGTAGCTTTTGTTGTTGGAGTAAATGATATAATGGGTGCTGCCAAATCACAAGGAGCATTAAGTTTTAAGTTCTTTGAGGTATATGGAGCAGTTATGGTAATTTATTGGTGTATAATAACTCCTTTAAGTTGGGGGCAAAAAAAATTAGAAAAGAAAATCAGCAATTATTAGGTCATAAAAAAAATACATAGAAAAGTATTTTATATAAAAAATAATGTGAGGAGAAGAGACATGATAAAAAGAAATATTATAAAATGTTTGGTAGCAGTTTTGTCATTAACAGTTTTAGTCACTGGTTGTACAAAAAAGGAAGAAGCAAAGGATGAAAAAATTATAACTGTAGCTTCATCTAACTCAGCAGACCCATATTCTTATGTTGATAGTGGAGAACATAAAGGGTTTGAAGTTGACATGTGGAAAGAAATAGGTAAAAGAAGTGGATATAAAATAAAAATGGAACCAACAGGTTTTAGTTCTATATTCGGAATGTTAGATTCAGGTAAAGTTGATGTAGCAGCCAACTTTTTTGGAATGTCTAAAGAGAGATTAGAAAAATATGATGCTTCTGTTCCTTATGGCTCTGATTCTGTATGTATAGCTGTAAAAGATGGAAACAATGAAATAAACAAGCTTGAAGATTTAAAAGGAAAAGTAGTAGCAGTATCAGAAGGTTCTCAAGGTCAACAAGTTGCAGCAACTGTTAATAAAGATAATTTATTTGAAGAAAAGGTTTATGGTGATGGAACTAACGGTCTTCAAGATTTAGATTTAGGAAGAGTTAGTGCATGGATTGATGCAGAACTTACTGTTGTAGGAGATTCTAAAAAAGCTAATATGAAAGTAAGAGTGTTAGACGAAAAATTATCAGTTACTAATATAGCTTATTTCTTTAAGAAAAATGATGAAAAATCAAAAGTTATAAAAGAAGATGTAAACAAGGCAATTGAAGAAATGCTTGCAGATGGAACAGTGAAAAAAATATCTGAGAAATGGTTTGGAATGGATGTAAGTGCTGATATACAAAAATAAATGCTTTAAAGATAAAATATAAAGTTGTGATAACTATAGATAAAATTATGAAAATGTAAATTTATCTATAGTTATCTGTGTATTATAATGTATTTAGATTAGTCCTTATAGATTAAAATAAGTTATGGAGGTCTTATAAATGATTGAAGATAAAATAAAATCTATTGCACTAAAAAATAATGAAAAGGTTATAAAAATAAGACGACAAATACATAGCAATCCAGAATTAGCATTTAAAGAATTTGAAACATCCAAACTTATAAAAAAAGAACTAGATAAGCTTAATATTGAATACATAGATGTCGCAGGTACAGGAGTACTAGCAACTATAAAAGGAAGCAATAATGGCAAAAAAACAATACTACTTAGAGCCGATATGGATGGGCTTCCAATAAAAGAAGAAAATGATTTAGAATTTAAATCTACAAATGATAATATGCATGCTTGTGGACATGATGCACATGTTTCATGGTTACTAGGGGCAGCAATGATTTTAAATGACATAAAAGAAGAACTGCATGGAAATGTAAAATTACTATTTCAACCAGGTGAAGAAAAAGGTGGTTCTGATATTGTAATCAAGGAAAATGTACTTGAAGGTGTGGACGTATTAGCAACAGGTCATTGTTGGCCAACTATTGAGTCAGGGAAAATTGGAATTGCTAGAAATTGTGCTATGGCAGCAACGAATACTTTTGAAATAACAATAATTGGTAAAGGTGGTCATGGAGCAGAGCCTCATAACTGTATAGACCCAATTGCGGTTGGAAATGCAGTATATTCATCAATCCAGCAGATAGTTTCAAGAAAAATTGACCCAGTTGTACCAGCAGTGGTATCTGTTTGTTCTTTTAATTCTGGTATCTCTAAAAATATAATACCAGATATATGTATACTTCAGGGGACTATTAGAGCTATAAGTCAGGAAAAAGTACTTGAAATAAGTGAAGTACTAGAGCATATGGTAAGAAATATATGTAAAGCTCATGGAGCGGATTGCAAGTTTGAAAAGAGTGCAGGAGGAGACGCTGTTGTAAATGATAAAAATATGATAGAACTAGGAAGAAAAAGTGCTTTAAAAATACTTGGAGATGAAAATATTGAAATGATTGATTTCCCAGCAATGACAGGTGAAGATTTTGCTATTTATATGAAAGAAAGACCTGGTTTATTTATGTATATAGGTGTAGGCAATAAAGAAAAAAATATAAATTACAAACTTCATAATAATAAGTTTAATATAGATGAAAAGTGTCTAAGTACAGCATCTTCATTATTTGCACAACTTGCAGTAGATTATCTTTGTCAATGTTAGATTATAGTTATAAGAATATATTTTATTTAAAAATAAAACGACTAAGTTATTTTTAGATTTGAAATTAACATATTAATTTTAGTGTCAAATATGTGATTAGTTTATTATATTTATTAAAAAAGGTGGATAATAATGATAAAAGTAGAGAATTTGCATAAAAGTTTTAAAGGTACAGAAATTCTTAAAGGTATAAATTTAGAAATAAATCAAAGCGAAGTAGTAGCTATACTTGGTCCATCTGGAACAGGTAAATCTACATTACTTAGATGTTTAAATTATTTAGTTGAGCCTACAAAAGGAAAAATAATGATTGGAGATGTAAAAGTAGATGTAGAAAAAGCAACAAAAAAGGATATAGCAAATTTAAGAAAACATACATCTATGGTATTCCAAAACTATAACCTATTTAAAAATAAAACAGCATTAGAAAATGTAATGGAAGCATTGATAGTAGTACATAAAAAGAGTAAACAAGAAGCTAGAGAAATTTCTCTAGAATTAATAGAAAAAGTTGGGATGTTGGATAGAAAAGATTTTTATCCATCAAAGTTATCTGGTGGTCAGCAACAAAGAATAGGTATAGCTAGAGCGATGGCAGTAAATCCAAATGTAATATTATTTGATGAACCAACATCTGCACTTGACCCAGAACTTGTTGGAGAAGTTTTAAGTGTTATAAAATCGCTTGCAAAAGAGGGAATAACAATGCTTATTGTGACTCACGAAATAAACTTTGCAAAAGAAGTTGCTGATAAAATTATATTTATGGATAATGGGGTGATAGCTGAAGAAGGAACTCCTGATGAAATATTTAATAATCCAAAAAATGAAAGAACAGCAAAATTTTTAAATATTATTAGGAAAGAAGAAGTATTTAATTAAAAACATATAATTGAAGTATGTCTTAAAATATATGATATACTTTCATAAAAGTAAGCTAATTAACATACAAAATTAATAGATATCTTAATTATATAAATCAAGATATCTATTAATTTTTTGAGTAAAAATATAAATTCTAGATTTAAACGTAATATCTATAATTTGAATTAATTAAAATCATGTGTATTGAATTGTATAAATTTAAATGTCAAACTTATTTTGGAAACAAAAGATTTCAAACTTATTTTTGTTAAAGGATAATAAACCTTCATCTCTCATTTTTCCAAGTTCTCTTGACATAGAACTTCTATCAACACATAAAAAGTCAGCCATTTCATTTCTTGAAAAAGGAATTGTAAACTTATAGTTACCCGTTCTCTCTATTTGATTTGAAAAGTACATGAGTAATTTTTCACGAGTTGTTTTACAAGAAAGTAACTCTATTTTATTATGAAGTAAAATATTTTTTTCAGCTATTAATTGTAACATATTTTCAACAAGTCTATTGTGAAATTCACATGTAGACGAACAAATACCAGTTACACTTTTAAACTTTATAAATAGAACTTCACATGAAGATGTTGTCACTACTGTTACAGTGCTTTTATGTAGTCTAGTACAAGCAAACACCTCTCCAAATAAATCACCAGGTAAAAGCTCAGCTACAATATTTCTATTACCTTCAATGTCTTCTTTTATTATGTGTGCACTTCCATTAAGCATAATTCCAATAGAAGTCACTTCATTTCCTACAGAAAATATTATGTTATCTTTTGGATAAGTCTTATCAATAACACCCAAACATTCTAACATTGCTTCAAGTTCATCATCTTTAATTCCTTCAAACAGAGAAATTTTTCTTAATAGATTTATATGTTTTTCTAAAAATTTTTTCAAATAATCACTTCCTTGTTGCATATGCAACCGATAATTTGTTTTTATTGTACTATACTAAATTTATAAAATCAAGGAGATATAAAAATCCTGATACAAAAACTTAAAACAAAAAGATCTATGTCTTAAAAATAAATATCTAGTAAAGTAGTATTTTAAACAAAAAAATTTTTATGAGGTGATATAAATGATTAGAAAAATAATTAAAATTGATGAAGAAAAATGTAATGGTTGTGGATTATGTGTTGAAGCTTGTCATGAAGAAGCTATAGGTATGGTAAATGGAAAAGCAAAACTTTTAAGAGATGATTATTGCGACGGTTTAGGGGATTGTTTACCAACTTGTCCAACGAATGCAATTTCATTTGAAAATAGAGAGGCTGCAGAATATGATGAAGAAGCAGTAAAAGCAAACATGGAAGCAAAGAGAGCACAAAAAGAAAATTTAGCCTGTGGATGTCCAGGTTCTCAGTCTAAGTCTATAAAAAGACAAGATTTAGATACTATATCTATAAATAACAATATAGTGATGGAGGAACAAGGGTCTCAGCTTAATCAGTGGCCAGTGCAAATAAAACTAGTACCTGCTAATGCATCATACTTAAAGAATGCAAGTCTTTTAATAGCAGCAGACTGTACAGCATATGCATATGGAAATTTCCATAATAAATTTATGAAAAATAAGGTTACATTAATTGGTTGCCCTAAACTTGATGAAGTTGATTATGCTGAAAAACTTACAGAAATTTTAAAATTAAATGATATTAAAAATATAGTGGTAACACGTATGGAGGTACCTTGTTGTGGTGGTATCGTAAATGCAGTTAAAACAGCTCTACAAAATAGTGGAAAGATGATACCATGGCAAGTAATTACTATATCTGTAGATGGGAAAATAGTAGATGGAGAAATCTAATTAAGTAAATCGTAGACAAATTAATAAATTTTAATAAATAAAATGAAATGGGAGGAATAAAGAATGGAGAATATGTTTTGTTTTCAATGTGAACAGACAGTTGGTGGTAAAGGATGTACTATAAACGGAGCTTGTGGTAAAAAAGGGGGAACAGCCAATTTACAAGATGAACTTACAGGAGTATTAATTGGACTTTCAAGAGCAACTGTTGGAAATAAAAATAGACCAACAAGAGAAACAGATAAAGTTATGATAGAAGGATTGTTTACTACTGTAACAAATGTAAGTTTTGATGATGAAGCTATAAAAAGACAAATTGAAAAAACTGAACTAGCAAAAAGTGAACTTGTACCTAGATGTTCAGATTGCTCGACAACTTGTAGTAGAAATGACAACTACGATATGAAGAATTTATGGAATGATAATGAAGATATACGTTCATTAAAATCATTGATTTTATTTGGATTAAGAGGTATGGCTGCTTATGCTTATCATGCAATGGTACTTGGATATACAGATAAAGAAGTGAATGATTTTTTCTATGAAGGGTTAGTAGCAGTTGGAGAAGACTTATCTAGTGATGAACTTTTAGGATTTGTAATGAAAACTGGAGAAATAAACTTAAAATGTATGGAATTACTTGATAGAGCAAATACCGAAACTTATGGAACACCAGAACCAACTCAAGTACCTATGAAAATTGAAAAAGGTCCATTTATTGTAGTTACAGGGCATGACCTTTATGATTTACACAAATTGCTAGAGCAAACAAAAGATAAGGGAATAAACATATACACTCATGGAGAATTATTACCAGCACATGCATATCCAAAATTAAAAGAATATAAGCATTTAAAAGGAAATTTTGGTACAGCATGGCAAAATCAACAAAAAGAATTTGACAATATACCTGCTCCAATATTATTTACGACAAACTGTTTAATGCCTGTTAAGGATAGTTATAGAGATAGAGTATTTACTACAGAAGTGGTTGCTTATCCTGGTATGATTCATATTGGAGAAGATAAAGATTTTTATAGTGTCATAGAAAAAGCACTTGAACTTGGAGGATATAAAGAAGATATGCATATGACTGGAATAAATGGAGGTGATATGCTAACTACTGGTTTTGCAAGAGGAACAGTTTCATCTGTACAAGATACAGTAGTAGAAGCTGTAAAAAATGGAGCTATAAGACACTTTTTATTAGTTGGTGGTTGTGATGGTGCAAAACCTGGAAGAAATTATTATACTGAATTTGTAAAACAAGCTCCTGAGGACACTGTTATATTGACTCTTGCATGTGGAAAATATAGATTTAATGATTTAAATCTTGGAGAAATAGGTGGTTTACCACGTTTAATGGATATGGGACAATGCAATGATACTTACAGTGCAATTCAAGTGGCTGTTCTATTGGCAAATGCTTTTGAATGTGATGTAAATGAATTACCTCTTAGCATAGTGCTATCATGGTATGAACAAAAAGCTGTTTGTGTACTTCTTACATTGCTTTACTTAGGTATAAAAAATATCTATATAGGACCTTCTTTACCAGCATTTTTGTCTCAAAATGTATTAAATATATTGGTTGAAAAATTTGCTTTAACTCCTATATCTACTCCAGAAGAAGATATGAAAAAAATATTAGGATAAAGAGTATACGCTTAATTAATAAGGTATAAATTTTATAATCGAAGTATTATTAAGCTTAATTATAATTAATATAAATAAGGGGGTGGCTTTGTATAAAGTCAACCCTTATTTATGTTTTTATGGTCTATTACAAAGTAGATATTATTTTAATCAACTGTTTACAATAAATCATACTTTTAAACTTATAATACTTAAAATATGTGTATAGTATAAACAAATAAAAAGTATAGTTTTAATAGTGCAGGATACTGAATTTAATTATAGAAAGAGGAACTTTGTAATGTAGAATTTGCATAATATATATATACTATAGTGTAATTATTTTAACTAAAATTTAAAAGATATAAGGCTTTTATATGGGGGTATGTGTATATGAAAAATTCGAATTTTAATATATTAACGTTCGATGGTGGTGGATTAAAAGGAGCATTAAGTATATCCATACTTGAGAGACTAGTAGAGGAGTATCCAAGTTTATTAAATAATATAAATATGTTTGGAGGAACATCTACAGGTAGTTTGATTGCATTAGGGCTTGCATATGGTGTAAGCCCTAAAGAGATAAAGACACTTTATTCAATTGAAAATTCAAAGTATATTTTCAACAAAAGTTATGCAGAAATGCTTAGACCAAAGTATGAAAATAAAAATCTAAAGGAAATTTTGCTAAGTATATTTCCAGAGGATTTAGAACTGAAAGATTTAAATAAACTAGTCATGGTGCCAAGCTTTTATATAGGCAATGAAGAACATTCATGGAAGCCTGTATTTTATAATAATATGCCAAATTCTCTTACTAAAACTAGTAAAGTTGTAGACGTAGCAATGGCAAGTAGTGCTGCACCAGTATTTTTCCCAACCTATAATTGTCATGTTGATGGTGGAATAATAGCAACTGATCCAAGTCTAGCATGTATAGTTTATTCAATTGACAGTGGACTTAAGTTAAATTATAAAAATACAAGACTTTTTTCTATAGGGACTGGATATGTATATAATAGTATAAAGACAGATACAACTGAATGGGGAGCTATTGACTGGATAATCAATAAGAAGCCAGACTTACCAATTATATCTGTTACACTAGAAGGGAATTCTCAAATGAGTCAATTATTTTCTCAAAAACTTCTTGGAGATAATTACTATAGGTTAAATCCTAGAATGGAAAGAGAGGTAGCTATGGATGATTGTGATTCACTAGAATACTTAATATCTTTAGGTGAAAACTGTGATATAAAAGATGCATTTGAATGGATAAATAGAAAAAGTTTTTATAAAAATTAAGTATAGTTTTTAATTATATTTATAAGTAGAGAATTTCTATAGTTTATAATTTTGATAAAAGATTTTGCAATTTTAGATACATTAATATCATATAGTATTTTCTAAATAAAGTAAAAAATAATAAAATACAAGATTATTAAGTTACTTCTTAGGGAATAAATAAAATATAATTTTTTTAAGGAGTGATGAAAATGATAAAATTTGCTACTTTTGCAGGTGGGTGTTTTTGGTGTATGGTAAAACCTTTTGATAAATATGATGGGGTTATAAAAGTAGTTTCTGGATATACAGCTGGTCATGTTGAAAATCCTACATACCAAGAAGTATGCTCAGGAACAACTGGCCATGTTGAAGCTATTCAAATAACTTATGATGATAATATAATAAGTTATGATGAACTTTTAAATATATTTTGGAAGCAAATTAATCCTACAGATGATGGTGGACAATTTGGTGATAGAGGAACTCAATATAAAACCGCTATATTTTATCATGATGAAGAGCAAAAAAATACAGCTTTGGAGTCAAAAGAAAGCTTAGAAAATAGTAAAATATTTGATAGTAAGATAGTTACTGAAATAATTCCAGCAACTAAGTTTTATAAAGCAGAAGAAAATCATCAAGATTATTATAAAAAAAGACCATTGAATTATAATATGTATTACAAAGGTTCAGGAAGATATAATTTTGTAAAAAGTTATTGGGATGGAAATAATGTAGATAGGGAAGCGTTAAAAAAGACTTTAACTCCTATTCAATTTGAAGTTACTCAAAATGATATGACAGAAGTACCTTTCGAAAATGAATATTACGATAATAATGAAGAAGGCATCTATGTAGATATAGTAAGTGGAGAGGTTTTATTTTCTTCAAAGGACAAATTTGATGCAGGATGTGGATGGCCTAGCTTTGCAAAGCCAGTTATAGATAAGTCTGTAATTGAAAGAAGCGATTTTTCACAAGGCATGTATAGGGTTGAAGTAAGAAGTGCTAAAGGAAATTCTCATCTAGGTCATGTTTTTGATGATGGGCCAAAGGAACTTGGAGGTTTAAGGTATTGTATAAATTCTGCTTCTCTTAAGTTTATACCTAAAAAAGATATGGAAGAACTAGGATATGGAGAATATTTAAAACTTTTTAAATAATTAAAACTAGTTAATATCATACATTAAGATTAGAGATGGAAATATAAATTTATGTTTTCATCTTTTGTTTTTTTGTCAATAATGTGATAAATTATTAATTGTAATGTTATAATTTATATTTGTATGATTAAAGAATTTAATTTTTGAAAGAGAGAAAACAAATGAATTTAAAAGACTTTAATGGAAAAAGATTAAAATCAGCTAGAGTTTTTAGAGCTAAAACTCTAGAACAGTTATCTAAAGAAACTAAAATAAATAAAAAAGATTTACAAGCTTTTGAAGAAAATAAGTATGTTCCAAATATTGAAAATGCATTAAAATTATCAAATATATTAAACTTCCCCAAAGAGTATTTTTATAAAAATGAAAGTATAAATGTTATTGTAGAAGATAGTCATTTTAATCCTCATTCTAAACTTCCTAGAGTAGAGGAAATTTCTTATAGAGAAAAAATAATAATTATACATAAAATATACTCGTTTATGGAAAGTTATATAAAATTTCCAAAAGAAAACTTACCAAATAGAAAACTAATTAAGGATGTTAATGTAAATGATATAGAAAGTCTTGCTAATAAGACTAGAGAACTTTGGAGTTTAAACAACAATCCAATATTAAATATGGTAAGTTTATTAGAGGCTAATGGGATTATAATATCAGGAATGAATGTAGATAGAAAAGGAGCAACAGTATTTACTCAAAAACAGAGAATTGGTAAAGAAACTAAATATCTAATATCTCTTGGGAATGATAAAAAATCAGCATCAATTAGAAACTATGATTTAGCATATGAGCTTGGATATATAATATCAAGTCAATTAGGAATACCAAATAAGCAATTCTTAGCAGATGAATATGCTTGTGCATTTTTGCTTCCAAGAGAGACTTTTTTAGAAGACTTGGTTTATCCAGAAGACATAGATTATTATGTAGAACTAAAGCAAAAATGGATTGTGCCTATATCTGTTATGATTTTTAGAGCATATAATTTAGGTGAGATAAGCTACAAAAAGTATAATTATCTTATGAGTGAAATGGATAAACGAGGATGGTTAATAGAAGAACCATTAGATAAAATGAAGGGTGTAAGTCCAGTATATTTAAAAAAAGCAGTCGAATTATTGATAGAAAACAAAATAATGAATACAGATAATATAGTATCAAATTTAGGGGATATAGGAATAAGTCTTTATCCAGAAGACCTAGAATTGTTGATGGGATTAAAAAATGGATTTCTATCTCAAAATACAAAGAAAAAAAGCAAAGTTATAAAGTTTGATGGGAAAAGATAAATTAATAATTTAATATTGAAAGATAAAAGCAGGTATTTATATTTAAGCTTTGTTGATATGGTTTTTTATCATAAGCAATTTACCTGCTTTCAATATTAAATTTAAGATATATTTAAAATATGCTATTAATTTAAATATGTATTCTAATATGATATTAATCTAAATATCCTTAGCAATTTGAATGTATTCTTTTAAAATAGTACATGATTTATTGAATTTTTTTTGTTCATCATCAGTTAAATTAATTTCTACTATAGACTCAACTCCATTTATGCCAATTATAGCAGGCACACCAGCAAATACATCTTTTTGTCCATATTGTCCATTTAATAGGGTAGAAACAGGAAGGATTTTTCTTTCATTATGAAAAATTGCCTTTACTATTTCTGTTAAAGCAGTACCAATACCAAATTCAGTAGAACCTTTGCCATAAAGTACATCCCAACCAGCTCTTGCTGTTTTTTCAGTTAATTCATCTAAGTTTAATTTTCCATAAGTGCTAGGATTTTCTTTCATAATATCAAACAATGGCTTACCACCAATTGAAACATGAGACCAAGGAACCATCTGAGAATCTCCATGTTCACCCATAGAATAAGCTTGTATTGATTGTTGAGGAAGATTTGTTTCCTCAGATAAAAGTCTTCTAAGTCTCGAAGAATCAAGTGCAGTGCCTGTGCCTAAAACTTTATTTTTAGAAAATCCAGAAACTTTCCAAATATAATCAGTAATTATATCTACTGGATTTGAAATTACAATAAATATACCATCAAATCCAGACTCAACAATAGGTTTTACAATTGTTTTTACAACATTGATTGTAGACTCAAGTGTATCCAATCTAGTCTGATTTTTTTCAGGTAATGGACCCGCACTTATTACTATAATATCAGAATCTTTACAATCATCAAGATTTCCACTTTTTATTTTTGTGGCATGTTTAAGATAAGAAACTGCATCTGATAAATCTAAAGCTTGAGCCTTAGCTTTACTTTCATCTATATCAATCATTAGTAACTCATCACAAACTCCTTGAGTTACTAAACTAAATCCACAATGTGAACCAACATGACCAGTTCCTATTATTGATACTTTTCTTGGTTTTATTGACAAATTTAACATCTCCTTACATTTTGTTTTATGTATACATATGAGAATGCTCCATAATAATTATAGAGCATCTAAATAAGTTAATTAAAGAATAAATAGCATAGATTTAAAACTAAATAGTCTTTGAAAGTGCAATATGGTCTCTTAAAACAGAACAAGATTTACTAAATCCAGCTTGCTCATCATTAGTTAAATTGATTTCAACAATTCCCTCAATCCCATTTTTACCTATAATACAAGGAACACCTGCAAATACATTTTCTTCATTGTATTGACCTTCTAATAATGTAGAAACTGGTAAAATCTTCTTCTCATTATGTAGTATAGCTTTTACAATTTCTACTAAAGCAGTTCCTATTCCAAACTCTGTGCAATCTTTTCCATTTATTATACCTATACCTGTTTTCTTGTTTTTTTCAACTATTGATGGTAAGTCTAATTTGCCATAAGTATCTGGATTATTCTTTATCATATCTAAAATTGGTTTGCCACCAATTGAAACATGAGACCAAGGAACTATTTGAGAATCTCCATGTTCACCCATTGAGTAGGCCTGTATTGATTGTTGAGCGATTCCAGTCTCTTCAGATAAAAGTCTTCTAAGTCTTGTTGAGTCTAAAGCTGTTCCAGTTCCAATAACTCTGTTTTTAGGAAAACCAGACTTTTCCCAGATATAATTTGTAACTACATCAACTGGATTAGAAATAACGATAAATATACCATCAAATCCAGAATCAATTATAGGTTTTACTATAGATTTTATCATCCCAATAGTTGGTTTTAGTAAGTCTAACCTAGTTGTGTTTTGTCTGCGTAAAGGACCTTCTGAAGAATCTGCAACACTTATCACTACGATATCAGAATCCTTACAATCATTAAAAGTTCCTTTTTCTATATGTACTTTATGTGGAAGATAGGAAACCGCATCAGCTAAATCTAAAGCTTGAGCCTTTGACTTAGCTTCATCAATATCAATCATAAAGAGCTCATCACAAACTCCTTGAGTTATCAAACTAAATCCACAGTGTGAACCAACATGACCTGAACCTACAATAGATATTTTTCTTGGTTTTATTGGCATTTTAAATCACTCCCCCTACAAAATAAAACGATATATTTATAATACAATGCTATATGTTATTAAGTATGTTTTTTATAGATTGCAATATTCTATCATTTCAGAAAATTTATTTAATATGATTTTATACTAAAGTTTTTAAAAAAGCAATGTTAATATACTTTATATTATTGAATATTTAAAATAATATATAATTATAAATTTGTTAACATTAATATCTATATGTTAAAATATAGTAGAAGATTACTATTAAAAAATAGGTTAAGCTATATCTGGTGTAATTACTTTAAACTTAACCTAAAATATGTGCATATTTAAACAATAAGGCAGTTTAGAATAAAGGAAATGGAGATAAAATCATAATGGAAAAGTTATACTATACGAATCAGTATATAAGAGATTTCACGGCAGAAATAATTGAGATAAGAGAAATAGAAAATAAGTTTCATGTTTTGCTGGATAAAACAGCGTTTTTCCCTGGTGGAGGAGGACAATTTGGAGACTTAGGAAAAATAGATGATTATGAAGTAATAAGCGTATATGAAGAAGATAAAAAAGTGTATCATATATTAGATAAAAAACCAATAAAAATACATAAGGTAAAGTGTAGTATTGATTGGGATAGAAGAGAAGATGGTATGCATCAACATTTTGGACAACATGTACTCTCAGGGTGTTTTTTTAAGACTTTTAATGCGAATACAACCGGTTTTCATTTAGGAAATGAGTACAGTACAGTAGATATAGATGGTAACTTAGATGAAGAAAAAATTAGAGAGATAGAGTTGCTTGCTAATGAAATTATTCGTCAAAATATACAAGTAGAAACATTACTTCCAACTAAAAGAGAATTAAAAAAAATTTGGGTAAGGCGTGCTTTACCAAACACAAATGAAGAGATAAGGGTAGTAAAAATAGGTGACTTAGATACAAATGCATGTTGTGGAGTACACCCAAAATCAACAAGTGAGCTTAGAATGATAAAAATAAAGAAATGGGAGAAGCATAAATCTAGTACAAGAATAGAGTTTTTAGCTGGGAAAAGAGCCGTAGATGAAGTATTAAAAAGGGATATATACTTAACCAAAATCTGTAGATATTTAAGTTGTAGTGAAGAAGATGCTATAAATGGAATTGTAAACTTAAATGAGAAAGTGGAAGATTCTCTAAGTAAAAAAAGAAAACTTGAAGAAATAGTAGCTAAGTATCAAGTTAAAGAAATGGTAGAAAATGCAAATAAGATTGGAAATGTTTCAGTTGTTAAAAAAATTTATGATGAAGAAGATTTAAAATATGTAAATAAAATTGCAAATAAAATTACAGAAGATGAAAATAATATTGCATTATTAGCTGTTAGATTTGAAGAAAAAATAAACTTGATTTTTGCATGTTCTAAAAATTTGAAAGCTGTCAATATGGGAAGTTTATTGAAGGATGCAATAAGTCTTATAGATGGTAAAGGTGGAGGAAGTCAGGTTTTAGCTCAAGGTGGAGGAAAAAATAATGGTAACTTAGAATCTACCTTCGATTATGCATTTATGAAACTAGAAAAAATTTTATAATGTATTATTACAAAAATATTAATGTAATACATAAAATAGATATGGGGGAATAAGTATGGAACAACAAAAAGACTATATAGAATTATATGAAAATGAAGAGCTGATAGAGATAAGAGAAGCCCGTTTAGAGGATTTGGATATAATAGCGAAATTTAATTATAATTTAGCCAAAGAAACAGAAGGAAAAGAACTTGACATGGATGTTTTAACTAAAGGTGTAAGGGCATTGTTATTAGATGAAAGAAAAGGAAAATATTATGTATATACAGTATTTGATAAGGTTGTCGCACAGATTATGTATACATATGAGTGGAGTGATTGGAGAAATGGAAACTTTCTTTGGATTCAGAGTGTATATGTAGAGAAAGAGTATAGAAGAAAGAGCATCTTTAATTATTTGTTTAATCATATAAAAAATATGTGTGATAGAGATGAAAATATTGTTGGCATGAGATTATATGTAGAAAAAGAAAACATAAATGCAAAAGCAACGTATGAGTCTTTAAATATGTATGAATGTGATTATAATATGTATGAATATGAAGTAATAAACTAGTAATGTAAATATAAAAATTAATAAGCCAGTAATATAAACTTATACTATTATTATATTAAGATTATAAGTTTATCCTGAGTATATTGAGAATTATATGAAATAAACCAGATATTATAATTAAATTTATTAGGGGGTATAAGTATGGGCGTTTTAAAAGTCATGTTTTATGTATTTTTGTTTTTAGATTTAGTGTCAATATTCTGTTTCTTTTTTAATAAAGGAAAGATAGCATCTAATACAATTGTATTTAATGCAATAGGGGTATATACATTTGTACTTTGTTTCATGCATTTTAGTTCTTATCCAAGTAATAATATTCTTGGTAAATTTATTGCATCTCTCTTTTTTATACTTGGAATTGCAGGCGTTATGCTTAAAGAAAAAAATTTTTTATATGCTAGATTACTTTTAACTTTGGTTATTGTTTGTTCTACACTTAAATTGTTTGTTATTTAATAAAATGTATTTATAAGGAAATTTATGAAGGCCTATATTTTAAAGTATAGACCTTTTTTAATGTGTTTTAATTTAACACTTAAGGAAAATTTAAGAAAATTTTAAAGGCATCTTAAACACTTGTTGATACTATTAAAATATTAAAAGAGAGAAGGTGTTATTATTGAAAAAAGACATGTGTAGAACTTCAGAAAAATTATTATTATCAATTATATACACAATATTTTTTGTATATGTTCTAATAACTATAAGGATAATTTTATTTAAAGATATACCAATTTATGCCATTTTCAAGGGTGGATTTAGGTCTGTCAACTTAATTCCCTTTTATACAGTATGGGAATTTATGACAGATAGTAACATTAGCCTTGTAAGAGCTATTGCAAATATCATAGGTAATGTAGGAATATTTATTCCAATGGGAATTTTTCTTCCTGTAGTATTAAAAAAATTAGATAAAAGAAATATAATTATAATAATTTCTCTTATTAGTTTAGGATTTGAATTAATACAATACATTTTGGCTATTGGAAGCAGTGACATAGATGATGTGATTCTAAATTCATTAGGTGGGATACTTGGTATTATTATTTATACAAAGGTGACCAAATTATTTCCTAATAACATTAAAAAATTCCAAGCCATAATAAGTACAAGCATAATTTTGGGAGTGATAGGATTGGGTGTCATTGTTACAAACTACCAAAGCTTGTTAACTTTTAAACTCAAGCCAGATAAACAAGTTTCAAGAATATTAGTTGAAGAAAATAAGGAAATAGTTAAAGATATAGATAAAAATGAGGCAGATATAATTGGTTCATTTGAAAGTTTTAAAAATGGTGTGTTAACTATTAAGACAGCTTGTAATAATAATATAAAGTGTCCAGAAAATTTAATGGATAAGGATGGTTATATAAAAGTTTATCTGAGTAAAAATACAAAATTAATATCTTTTGTAATTACTGAAGAAGAGAACAAAGATATAATTAGATATGAAGAATTTGATGTTAAAAATTTACCTCTATTAAAGAAAACTGATACATTTGAGATTTGGATTGATAAAGATAATCAACCAAAAGATGAACATGGAATCACAGCTTCTAGATTATTAATTGGATTAGATGAATAGAATATCCAATAAAAAAAGAATAACAAAAGTAAAAAACGAAAAAACTATTTCTATAATTATTTTTACATTATGCACAAAAATATATCAACTGTTGAAGGAGTAGAGATAAATTATGGAGATAATAAAATATATTTTGTATTTTTTTATATATTCATTTCTAGGATGGGTAGTAGAAAGTGCAGGATGTTCTATAGCAAGCAAAAGGATAATCAATAGAGGTTTTTTAAATGGTCCAATCTGTCCTGTTTATGGTTTTGGAGCAGTACTTGTGATATCAATACTAGGAAGATTTGACAATATAATTATTTTATTTTTGATAGGAATGATTTTGACTACAATTCTAGAATATTTTACAGGATTTATTTTAGAAACATTATTTCATGCTAAATGGTGGGATTATTCTGACCAAAAATTTAATGTAAAGGGAAGAGTCTGTTTAAAAAATGCAATATATTTTGGTATAATGTCTGTTGTAATAATAAAATTTATACATCCCTATATAGAATATATTGTAAGTACTATTCCGTATAATATATTAATTTCAATAGTGGTAATTACGACTTTATGGACAATTGTGGATTTAATTGTTACTATCATATCACTTAAAAAATTAGATATGAAGCTCAATTTATTAGATGAAATAATTACAGACCTAAATGGTATAAATATGAAATTAGATAAGTTTGATAGAAGAGAGATACAAGCTTTATTTAAAAGAATAAATAGTGAAAAATTAGAAGCTAGAGAAAAATTAAATAAAATAAACAGTAAATTAGACCGTATAGAATCTAATATTATCTTACAAAAAAGAATTATCAAGGCTTTTCCAGATATAAAACATAAAAAACAACAAGAACAATTACAATACTTTAAAGAAATCATCAATGATAATAAAAGATGATAATATGATTTAATTAAAAATAAACAGAAAAATAGTATTTATAAGATAATTTGCAAAGAACTCTATTATAAT
>NZ_JAGWCU010000042.1:0-28698 GCF_020657755.1 Clostridioides sp. ZZV15-6388
AAATGGTAATCATAAGGGTTAGGAACTAGCCTAATAGCTTGGAGATACTGATAACAATAGTTATCTTGACCAAGAAGCCACCACTTCAAACATTACCGTAGGTAGTTAAGTGGATGGTAGTTCACATCCTATGGGTAAATTAATTGAAAGTATAGAGAAAATAAGAGATGGAGATACAAGTATAAGATTCAATAATGATAAAAATAATGAATATACTGAAATTGCTACCACTTTTAATAATTTAATTGATACAATGGTAAGTAACTCTGAAGAACTTAAAAGAATAAATGATGACTTAGAAGTGTTGACTGCAAATATTCCTGGAGGAGTATATAAGTATAGTTGTGATGGAAATTACATATTTAGCTTTATAAATGAAGGATATCAAAAATTGTTAGGATATACAAAAGAAGAGTTTGAATCATTTTTCGATAATAAATTGTTAAATGTTATATATGAAGGTGATCGTAAACTGGTTAAAAATGCACTAGAAAAACAATTAAAAAATAGCAATATACTTGAAGTTGAATATAGAGTTGTTCGCTCTGATGGAGAAATACTTTGGTTATTAGATAAAGGCCAAATAGTGAAGGATAAATATGGGAAGCCTTGGGTTTATTGTGTTGTAATTGATATTACATCAAGTAAGTCGGCTCAAGAGCAGTTGGATATAAGTGAAGAGTGCTATAGAATTGTTATGGAGCAAGAAAATAATATTGTTTTTGAATGGAACTTAAATACAGATACAGTAAATATTTCTGACAATTGGGAAAAGAAATTTGGATATAAACTAGTTAGAAGTAATTTAATTGAAGGTATATTGAAAAATGAAATCATCTATAAAGATGATATACAGAAGTATTTAGACCTTTTTACAAATGCTATAAAAGGTGATAACCCATATCATGAAAAAGAACTTAGATTTAGAAAAGGAAAAGATAAATATATTTGGTGTAAAGTTAGATTATCTAGTATTATTGATAAGTATAGTCAATGTACACGTATTATCGGTGTTGTTGTAGATATAGATAAAGAAAAACGAAAAAATGAAGAACTTGAAAATAGAGCCCAAAGGGATTTGCTTACAGGACTGTATAATAAAATCACAGCAGAGGATTTAGTTAGAAAATACATAGAAAATGAAGGAAAAAACCTTAAAAGTGCATTATTTATAATCGATATTGATGACTTTAAAGGAATTAATGATAATTTAGGCCACTTATTTGGAGATGCAGTTTTAAATGATATATCATCTAAATTTATAAATATATTTAGAGAAGATGATATTATTGGGCGTATAGGTGGAGATGAATTTTTAATTTTTTTAAAGGATTTACATTCAGAAAAAGTATTAAAGAAAAAGGCAGATGAATTAATAAATCTATTTAGACGTTCATTTACAGGAAAAAATAAAGATTATAAGATTTCTGGAAGTATAGGGATATCTATTTATCCTGATAATGGTAAAAATTTCAAGGATATTTTTAGATGTGCAGACAATGCACTTTATTTTGCAAAGGGAAAAGGCAAAGATTGCTATTGTATATATGAAAATAATAGCAAAATTATGGATAATGGATTAATAAAAACCAAAACCTTTAATTCTGTCTTAGGTGGAGAAGAAAATATTGATGAAGCGTACAAAACTAAGTCAACATTTAGACAGAATTTTTATGAATATATATTTAGAATTTTATATGAGTCCAAAGATGTTGATACAGCAGTAAATTTTATATTAGAATTAGTTGGTAAAACTTATGATGTAAGTCGTGCATATATATTTGAAAATTCAGATGATAATCTTTACTGTAGCAATACATTCGAATGGTGCAATGATGGTATTAACCCAGAGATAAGTAATCTTAAAAAAGTATCATATAGTTTATTTGATGATTATAAACAAAATTTTAATGATAGAGGAATTTTTTACTGCAAGGATATATCTTCACTTGATGATGGGTTATATAAAATTTTGAAAGTACAAGGGATAGTATCTATGTTACAATGTGCAATCTTAGATGAGGGCGAATTTAGTGGATATGTAGGCTTTGACGAATGTAATGGAAATAGATTTTGGACAAAAGAGGAAATAGAATCCTTGACATTTATATCAGAAATATTAAGTATATTTTTAATTAAAAAGCGTAAAGAAGATAAATTAATAAAATCTTATAAAACTATAAAAGCAGTTATGGATAATTTGAATTCATGGACTTATGTGATAAACAAGAATACATATGAGCTTTTATTTATAAACCAAAAGACCTTGAGTATAGCTCCAAACACAGAGATAAATCAATTATGTTATAAAGCATTTTGGAATATAGATAAACCATGTGAAGTTTGTCCAATGAATGAACTTAGCGAGGAAAAAAGTTTTTGTACAATAGAATTGTATAATGATAATCTTAATGTTTGGACTAGTGCTAATGCTTCATATATTGAATGGAATGAAGAAAAAAGTGCGTGCCTAATGTGCTGTAATGATATAACTAAATATAAAGAAAATGAATCTAAACCTGAACCTAATTGTTAGTGATATATTTATAGTATAATACTACTACTATTTTTATTTTAATAAAATATAGCATAAAAAAACCAATTGTTTTGTAAGTAGACTATACAAGTTTACTTGAACTAGTATCTCTACAAAACAATTGGTTTTATACTATTTTATAATTTTAAATTTAGAAGGAATTTTAACTTCTGATTTTTCTTTTATTTTAGAAGCTTGTTTTTTAACTTTTTCCAATAACTCAGATTCATTTACAACTAATACCTTTCTTTCTTTCATAAGCCACTTTCCATCACAAATTGTAGAATCTACATTTTCGCTAGTCATAGAATACACTATGTTTCCAATTGGATTATGCATTGGTAAGCAATGAATTGTATCTGGATTAAGAATAATCATATCTGCTTTTTTGCCAACTTCAAGACTACCAATTTCTTTTTCAAGTAAAGCACATTTTGCTCCATTTATAGTAGCCATTTCTAATATTTGTTCAGCTGGAATAACTGTTGGATTTAAAGTTCTTCCTTTATGTATTAATGAAGTTAAATACATATCTCTCATTAAATCCATTCTATTATTTGAAGGTGCCCCATCCGTACCAATTGAGACTGGAATTCCTTTTTCTAGCATTTCAGGAATTGATGCAAAACCTAGTACTACTTTCATAGCTGCACCAGGGTTATGGGAAACTTTTACATCATGCAATCTGAACAAATCAATTTCTTTATGAGTAAGCCAAACTGTATGAGCAGCTAAAAGGTTTGGACCCAAAACGCCTAACTTATCAAGATATTCAACTGTTCCAACTCCAGTATTTTGTTTTACAAATGAAATTTCATCAGCTATTTCAGCTATATGCATGTGTATACCTGTGTTGTATTTGTCAGCTAATTGTTTAGTTCTAACAAGTAAATCCTCAGTTGTATTAAAAATAGTTCTTAAAGCAAACCATATTTTAATTCTTTCATTAGATGTATTATTAAACTTATGGAATAAATCTAATTGAGTGTTGATTTCTTCATCAGTAGTTTTTTGCCATGCTTCAGGAAGACCGTCTCCTGTATCCATAACTGACTTAGCTAGACATGCTCTAACTCCAGTTTTATCAACAGCTTCAACCATAGCATCGACATATTGACCACCAGACTCTAAAAATGTAGTAACACCAGATTTTATTAGTTCTACACAACATGCAGTAGATGAGATTAAAGAATCTTCGTAATTAAAGCTACTTTCATATGGCCAGATTCTTTCTCTAAGCCATGTTAAAAGCACAACATCATCAGAAAGACCACGACCTAATTGTTGAGATAAGTGAACATGTGTATTGACTAACCCTGGCATTAATATTTTTCCATTAGCATCGTATATTTCAGCATCTGTATCTACAATATTATTATCAAATTTACCAACTTTTTTTATAATATTGTCTTCAATAAGTATACTTCCATTCTCATATACTTCTCTATCTGTATTCATAGTGATTAGATATGCATTTTTTATAAGTAATTGTGACATAAATATCATCCCTTTTCTATGTATTTTTTTATCTATCTATATATTATGATAATAAATTTTATATATAAAGTTAATAGCAAAATCAATTTAGATATAAAATTGATTTTGCTATTTGTAAATTAAAAATAAATAAGCTTTTAATATATCAAAATTAAAATACTAACTTAGTACTAAGTTTACAACTGCAAGTATTCCTATAACCCAAAGTGTGATACTAATTTTATCAGTTTCTTTAGCTACAACATGCATTATTATATATGAAATAAATCCAAAACACAAACCAATACTTATACTATAAGTTAGAGGCATCAATAAAACTGTAACAAAAGCAGGGACTGCTATTTTACTATCAGCAAAATCGATTTGTTTTATACTTTCAAACATGAATACCCCAACCATAACAAGTGCAGGTGCTGCAGCATAAGTAGGAACTATACCAAGTAATGGTGTAAATATAAGTGTAGCTAAGAATAATGCTGCTGTTACTACAGAAGCAAGTCCAGTTCTTGCACCTGCTGCTATACCAGAAGCTGATTCTCCGAATGTTGTAACTGTACTAGTTCCTAAAAACGAACCTATTAAAGTAGAAGAAACATCTGCATATAACATTTTTCCAAGGTCTTTTATTTCTCCATTTTCATCTTCAAGACCCATCTGCTTGCAACAAGTGATAAGGAATGCTAATGAATCAAACATGTCTATAAACATGAAAGAGAATATAGGTCCAATTAATGAGAATTTTAGTGCTCCTACAATATCTAATTTAAAAGCAATTGGTGCTATACTTGGTGGTGTTGAGATTATTGCTGTTGGTAATTCTACAAATCCACATATAATAGATATTACTGTTGCGACTACTATACTTATTAATATTCCACCTTTAATTTTTTTGTATTCTAATATCGCCATTAAGATAAGTGCAAAAAGAGCTATTAAAACTGTTGGTGTAAAATCTGCAAGTGAAACTATTGTATCTGGGTTTGCAATTATAACCCCCATGTTTTTTAAACCGACAAAAGCAAGGAAAAGACCTATACCTGCTGAAGATGCTACTGCTAATTCTCGAGGAATTGCATCAGCAATTGTCTTTCGTAGACCTGTTACTGCGAGTGTGAAGAATACACATCCAGATAAGAACACAACTCCAAGACCTGTTTGCCATGGAATTCCTGCTCCTATAACCAATGAATATGTGAAGAATGCATTTAGACCCATACCAGGTGCTAGTGCAAATGGTGCATTTCCTAAAATTGCAAATATCAGTGTACCAATGGCTGTAGCTAATATAGTAACTGTTATAAGTGCTGCTTTATCCATACCAGCCTCAGATAATATTGCTGGATTTACGAAAACTATGTATGCCATTGTTAAGAATGTAGTAACTCCACCTATTATTTCTGTCTTAAGGTTAGAGCCACGTTCGCTGAATTTAAACATTTTGTCTAAAAAGCTTAATGATGAATTATTTCCACCTGGTTGTACATTATTAGTGTTTGGTACCATTTTTACCTCCAAAAAACTTTAAAATATAAACAAAAAAATATATATTCATATAGATAGAATAGAATATATATTAAAATTAACATTCTATTCATAGAAAACTCATTTAAGGTGAGTTTGTAGAGACTATTAGACCATATTACTAATATTATATGAACATTTTCTATTTGTTTTTCTGTTGTATTATATCGTAATATTGTATTATTTACAATAAATTTAAAGAAATTATTCGTTTTTTTGTCGATTTTATAAAAAATTGAGGTCATTTTTTATAAAAAATAATTATTTCTAAAGATAAATATTACAGAAGTATAATAAATGTTATACTTTTATAACATTTATGCTATTAATGGAAATTCATTATAAATAAGTTTGTGATATAATTATAAATGTACTGAATACAAGAATATTTCGTAAAAACTTTTTAATATATTGAAAGTACATATAATAGTTTAATATAATAATAAAAATGAATTTAAAAATAATATAATTTATAGTGGAGGAGAAAATGACTAAAATTATTAAAGTACAAAAGCCTAAATTTACAGGGGAATTAGAAAATGTTGAAAATATTGAAGCTGTATTAGATGATATATTCAATGATGAAAAAATATTTAATAAAACTATAGAAAATGAGGTTATAAGTGATTTGGATATTACAAGAGCAAGTTTTGAATCTTGTATATTTAGAAATGTATCCTTTGAAAATTGTAATTTAAAAAAGATTGACTTACTTGATGTAGTATTTGAAAACTGTAATTTATCCAATACATCTTTCGATGGAGGAAGTATATACAGAGTTGAATTTAAAGACAGTAAATTAATAGGAGTTAGATTGGATGATTGTATACTTAAAAACGTATTATTTAAGGATGTTTTAGGTAGATATTCTAACTTCTCTTTTTCTAAGTTTAAGATAGTTTCTATTTTAGATTCAAATTTTGAAAGTTCTGTGTTTCAGGAAGTAAAAAATGAAAATTTAGTATTCGAGTATACAAATTTAAAAAAAGCAAATTTTAATGGAACTAAACTTTCTGGAGTAGATTTTACTACTAATAATATTGAAGGTATTGAAGTAGGAATAGATGATATTAGAGGAGCTTGTTTTGATGTGTCACAAGCAATCGATTTAACAAAACTGATGGGAATTATCATAAAATGAAAATTATATTCAAATATTAAATTGGGAAAACGTTAACAATGTGAGAATTTTTACCAGATTGACATTTTTATGAAAATAAAGTAAGATTATCTTAATATTCAAAATATTTTCAAAGGGGGTAGTTTGGTGTGAGTAAGCAGATGAGAGATATTTTTATAGTTGGTTTTGCTTTGTTTTCTATGTTCTTTGGCGCAGGAAATCTTATGTTCCCTCCATTCTTAGGAATGGAATCCGGTAAAGACTGGTTAATTCCTCTTGTTGGCTTTGTTGTTGCAGATGCTGGTATAGCAATGCTTGTTATCATAGCAACAGCAAGATGTAAAGGAAGCATGGATGATGTACTTAGAAGAGCAGGTAAAGGATTAGCAAGAGTAATGAGTGTAGCTGCTCTAGCATGTTTAGCACTTCTTGTTATACCAAGAACTTGTGCAACAACATATGAAATGGGTATTATACCTATATTTGGAGACCATGGAGCAGTAGCTAAAGCAGTATTTTCAGTAATATTCTTTGGTTTAACTTTAGCATTTACGATTAGGTCTTCTAAAGTTATAGACATAATAGGTAAATATTTAACTCCAGCGTTATTATTAGTATTATTTGTTCTAATTGTAAAAGGGATAATCTCTCCAGCAGGACCTATGAGTCCAGAACATATGATAGATAAAAATCTATTTGGTGAAGGGATATCACAAGGTTATCAAACAATGGATGCTCTAGGTGCAGCATCTATGGCTACTATAATGTTAATGTCTATAGTGGCTAAAGGATATACATCAGATAAAGACCAAATAGGCATGACTATTAAAGCTGGTTTTGTAGCCTGTGTATTCTTGGCATTAGTATACGGTGGTCTTACTTATCTAGGAGCAACAGCTTCAACTTTATATGATACTAGCATACCTCAAGCATCTTTATTAGTTGAGATAACTAGTATACTATTATATGGTCAAGTAGGAAAGGTAATTTTAGGTGTAATTGTAGCACTTGCCTGTTTAACTACTTCTACAGGTTTAACAGCATCAATTTCAACTTATTTTGAAGGAATAAGTAAAGCAACTTATAAACAACTAGTTATAGGTATATGTGTGGCTAGTATGCTTATATCTAATTTAGGTGTTGATGCTATAATAGCTATATCAGTTCCAATTCTACAAACAATATATCCTGTTTTATTGGCAATAGTTATCATGGAATTGGCTGGTAAACATATAAAAAATGATAATGCATTTAAAGGTGCAGCATATGTTACATTACTAGTTAGTGTATTATCAGCTGTAAATGGAATGACAGGAGCTGTTCCATTTATACAAAGTTTACCACTTGCAGGTTTGGGCTTTAACTGGGTAATACCAGCTATATTGGGTGGAATAGTTGGTAACTTCATAAAAAGCAACAAACAAATAGCATAGTAATTTATAATTAATTTAATTTTATAATATATATTTTTTTTAGTACTATGGGTAGATTTAATTAAAATCTAATCTACCCATAGTACTTTTTAGATTGGATTATAATAGTTGGGATATAATTTTTTATAATATAATTTTTCTTTGAAGTATGATAAAATTAGTAATAGTGATAAGAAAGTACAAATTTAGGAGGTTTTAATTAATGCTTAAAAAAATAACAGCATTTATGCTATCTATATGTTTAATCATTGGACTTACAGGCTGTAGCTTAGTTACTGGCAAAAATGATAAAGAGAAAATCATTGATGATTTTAAAGTTGCAGTAGTAACTCAGCCATTATCTGAAAATAAAGTACAATACAATATAGTAGAAGATTTAGCCAAAGAGTATAAGGAAGCTAATGAAACTGATAAAGAAAAAGATGGTGAAGCTAGAGTTGAGCGAACTATAAAACATGTTGTGTTGCCAGAAAACTTTACTTCTAATATAGATAAGTCTATAAATGAAATAGTAAAATTGACTGATGATGAAGAAATTCAGGCAATTGTAGTATCAACAGACCAAGTAGGTCTTTTACCAGCATTACAGAAGGTAAAAGAAAAGCGTCCAGAAATAATAACTATCTCAGCTCCTATGGGAGAGGACAAAAACCAATTGAGTCAATATGTAGATGTAAATCTAGGGATTGACACAGAGGAAAGAGGAAAGTTATTAGTTGAACGTTCAAAGGAAATGGGAGCAAAAGCTTTTATTCATTATGCATCTAAGGATGATTTGAAAGATGCTGATATCGCCAAAAGACTGGAAAAAATTAAAGAGACTTGTAGAAACTTAGGAATGCAATTTGTACAAGTTAATACACCAAATGTAAATACAGAAGAAGATAAAGGCAAAATGAAACAATTTTTAAATGAAGATATTGATAAACAAGTTAAGAAGTATGGAAAAGATGTAAATGTATTTGGTGTAAATGAGTACATGGATGAAGTTATATTAACTAAAGCTTTAGAGTTAAAATATATAGTTGCAGAGCAAAGTAATCCATCACCAGTGGAGACATACCCTAGCGTTATGGGATTTAAAATATCTAAAAAAGATGCCCAAAATTATGATAAGATAAATGATGTGATAAGTGAAAAGGCTAAAGCTGCTGGCATGTCAAATAGACTTGGTGGATATCCTATGCCAATGGATGCTTTTATACCATCATTAGCAACTTATCTTGCAACTGAAATGGTACTTCAAGATTTTACACAAGAAGATGTATGTGACCCAGACTATCTAGAGGCGTTTGCAGAATTAAAATTTGGTATTGGTTCAGAATTTACACCTTTAACAGAGGCACTTTATAATTATCAATCAGTAATATTAAATCAATTAATATATTAATATTAAAAGCTATGAAATTAATAATAAAAATTATTATTTCATAGCTTTTTTGCTGAAAGTATATTTTATTATTTTATAATCAGTTATAGTAAAAATAAAATTTATGATTATAAATATAAATTTTGAAGTAGTAAATTTGAATTACTATAAAACTAAAATATATTGTTTTCTATAATTTTTATACCTTTTTCGGTGATAGAGCTACCTTTTCTTCCTTTACCAGGGGTTAAATATTCATTAAATGTCAAATATTCTAGCATATTTCTTACTTCATATTCTGTGACATTATGCTCCATAAATTTCATGAGTTTTGCTCTTCCCATAGGTTTTATATATAGTGACTTTAGGATAGCAATACATATATTTTTGTCATATTGATTTAAATCATGAAATATAGATGTATTTCCTAACATATGATGATTATTTAATTTTGAAGATATATTTTGTGGCAGGTCATTTATTGTAAGTTGATTAGAACCCATATAAGCCATATATTCAATACAATTTCTCAATTCTCTAATATTTCCCATCCAAGTATAAGAATTTAAAGCCCTTAAGAGACTTTTATCAAGTTTAATATTTTTATAGGGAAGTTCTTTTAAAAATGATTCCAAAAGAAGTGGTATATCTTCTAATCTGTTTCTAAGAGGAGGCAACTCTAATGTGAACATACTTATCCTGTAAAACAAATCCATTCTAAATTTATTTTCTAAAATTAATTTTTCTAGGTTTTTATTTGTAGCAGCCAGTATTCTTACATCAATTGGAATAATATTTGTACCACCAATCTTTCTGATTTCTTTTTCTTGTAAAACTCTTAAGAGCTTTACTTGTAAATCATGTGGCATATCTCCTATCTCATCTAAAAATATGGTTCCAGTATGAGCTAATTCAAATAATCCCTTCTTTCCACCTTTTTTTGCTCCAGTAAAAGAACCATCTTCATATCCAAACAGTTCACTTTCAAGTAATTCACTTGGAAGTGAAGCACAATTTATTGCTACAAAAGGTTTATTTTTTCTATGAGAATGGTTGTGTATTGATTGAGTAAAAGCTTCTTTACCAGTACCTGTTTCGCCAGTTATTAGTATGGGGTTATCTGTAAGAGCCATTTTTTTTGCTTTTTTTATACAGTCTTTTATAACAGCACTATTTCCAATTATATTATTGAACTTATACTTGGCTATATAACCTCTTTTAACAGAGTCACTTCTTATTTTTTGCTCTAGTATTTCTATCTTGCTTACATCTTTTAATGTAATTAAGCAACCTTCTATATTTTTATAAAGATAAAATGGTTTTTTTGATAGTATAAATTTCTTGTCTATTTCATCTATGTATATAATCATATTATCTATGTTTAGATTTTTCGTGATTTTATCTAAAAAACTCTTTGGTAAAGATTCCATTAAAGAAGGTGATTTTATGAGTCTTTCATCTAAGTCTAACATGCTTAGTAAAGATTTATTTACAAATGTGACCTTGTTAAATGTATTGAAAAATATTAATCCATCTCCAATTTCATCAATAGTCATATAGAGTATAGTTTTTAATTTAGATATATTATCTAATGATGTATTTAAAAAATCATGACTAAGTGTTTCCTTAGATAGCTTGTATAGTTTTTCTATAAACTTCTCGTTTTTTAGCTTTAATACTACTAGTAACGACATATATGTATCTAATGAAATTTTTCTCCAACCTAAGTCAACGATGTTTTTTATATATTTTGGTATAAATCTGGTCTGACCTGGTGTTATAGCTGTATCTAAATCATATATTTCTTCACAGTTTGGGTATGTTGGTACAAAATCAATATGATTTATTCCTATTTTATATAAATAAGTAGCCATTTCAAACGCTGAAGTTTTATTGGTAGTCATAAGTAATGATTTTGTGCCTGGAGGTAGTTTCATCATTTTCTCATATCCAAGCTTTGAAAGTGCTTTTGTTCCATGGATAATTTCAATATCTTCCTTGAAATGCTTTATTAAAAAATTACTAGTTAAAGGTGATAGAGAAAGAACTACATCACCCTCTAAATTCTCTCTTATACCATCAAGTATATTTTGTGTTTCTATACTTATTTCATCTCCAAAAAAGCTTATTAACTCTTCTTTGTAGTGGTCAGCATTTAATTTATCATATGTTATAAGAATTAATTTTTTTCTGTCCATTTTATTTCTCCTAACTAAGGTAATATTTAGTTTGCTTTTTTAAGAGCAGAACAAGTTATATTATACAACAAATAACATGATAAATTTATACATTTAGCTAAATAATAGGTTTTTGTAGGTTTTTATCCTATAAAAACCTATTTATAAAATTAGTTTTAAAAATTATATAGAAAAATCTTTATAATATAAAGATTTTTCTACTGTATGCCAATAAAAGGTACATAAATAGAAGTTTAAAAAGTTAGCAATTGCAAGCTGTTCATGTGATAAAAAAAAATAACAATAAAAAAACAAATGAAAAAATATTATTATTAAAGTATTGGCATGGGTTTTGCTTAATAAAAAGGTGTACTAATAAAATTTATTTAAGCAGGAGGGAGAATTTATATGAGCAAACTAGAATCAACAACAGAAAAAATAGAAGTTAAATGGTATGGGTATGTAGCATTAATATTAGGAGCATTATTCTTTTCAGGAATATTTAAAGATGCACCTGGAGCATTAAAAGTACTAGATTTTAATAATGTATTAGGAAACTTTGGTTCATTGGGAACAGTTAATGATGGTGTAGGTACATTAGCTGCAAACTTCAGAGGGGATGGAGGGACTGGTCCTCGTGATGGATGGCTATATGCATTAACTTTAATACCATCAGTTATGTTTGCGCTTGGAATAGTTAGAGTTATAGACCACTTAGATGGTATGAAAGCAGCACAAAAACTTCTTAGTCCACTATTAAAACCATTACTAGGATTACCTGGATTTGCAGGATTAACTTTAATAGCTAGTTTACAATCTACAGACGCTGCTGCATCTATGACTAAGGAACTTAAAGATGATGGATATATAGATGAAAAACAAAAAGCTGTTTTCTGTGCATTTCAATTTTCTGGTGCATCTGCAATCACGAATTTCTTTGCTTCAGGAGCAGCATTGTTCCCATTTATAGGCGATGTTCCAATATTTATACCACTTGCCTTAATATTAATTATGAAATTTGTTGGAGCAAACTTACTTAGATTATACTTAAATAAATTCGAAAAGGAGGAAGCTTAATATGAGTGATATAGCAAAGAAAGAGGTAAAAGTTAAAAAAGGAAATGTGATAGATGCATTTATTGGTGGAGCTAGAAATGGGTTTCAAATAAGCACAAATTCAATGGCTCCAAATGTTATATTTGGTTTTGCTATAATTTCTATATTCAATTTAACTGGTCTTTTGGATATAATAGGAACAATTTTCACACCTGTAATGAGCATATTTGGACTTCCAGGCGTTGCAGCAACTGCAATAATGACGATATTTATATCAATGGGAGGAGCTTCTGGGGTAATAGCTGGCTTGTTTACAGCAGGTCAAATAAATCAAGCACATGTTGCAATACTTTTACCAATGTTATTACTTTCAGGAGCTCAGATACAATTTATGGGTAGACTGTTAGGAACAGCTGAATTAAAAACTAAATACTATCCACATATGTTCATAATAGCAACTTTAAATGGATGTATTGCAATGCTTATAATGAATTATTTTGTAGTATAGATAACATATGAAAAAAGTAATACAGGATAAAAATTAAAATTTATGGAGGTATTATATTATGGAAAATAATAAAAGTTATATTGACTATGTACATAAGGTGTATGATTATTTGCATACAATTCCAGAAAAAGGATTTGAAGAATACAAGACATCTACATTTCTTTTAGAAGAACTTAAAAAAATGGGATTTGAAAATATAGATGAAGGTGTTGCAGAAACTGGTATTATAGTAACAATAGACTCTAAAAAAGAAGGACCAGTATTTGCTATAAGGGCAGATATAGATGCATTAGAATTTATAATAGATGGAGAAAAGAAAATGATACATGCTTGTGGTCATGATGGTCACACTTCAATGCTTCTAACGGCTGCAAGATTAATAAAAGAAAGGGACTTGGTAAAAAAAGGAAAACTTAAAATAATTTTTCAACCAGGTGAAGAAAAACTTTATGGGGCATTAAGAGTAATAGACTCTGGTTTATTAGATGATGTTGAAGAGATGGTAGGTATGCATTTAAGACCTGGGCAAGATTGTAGATTAGGAAAGGCCATACCTGCAATGTATCATTGTGCCAGTTGCATAATGGAATTTAGTATTAAAGGTATTACTTGTCATGGTTCTAAGCCACACTTGGGTGTAAATGCAGTAGATGCTGTCTGTTTAGCAGTAAATGCAATAAATGCAATAAGAGTAAATCCAGCTGTTCCAAATTCTATTAAAGTTACAAATATATCAGTTAAAGGGGAGACATATAATAATATACCAGATGAAGCTTTTATGGCTTTAGATATAAGAGCAGAGAGTAATGAGATAATAGAAGAATTAAAAGAAAAAGCTATTCATGCTATAAAAACCGCTGCAAGTTCTATAAACGCAGAGGCTATACTACTTTCAAAAGATGGAGTTCCAGCAGCAGAGTTTGATGAAGGTCTTGTAAGTTTAGCTGAAGAAACTATTAAAGATGTACTTGGTGAAGATGCATCTATAGGTGTATTTAAAAACTCTGGTGGAGAAGATTTTCACTATTATACTCAAAAACTAAAATGTAAGACTACATATATTGGACTGGGTGCTGATGCTACACCAGGATTTCATAATCCTAATGTGACATTTGATACTAAAGCTTTAGAATATGGAGTTGATATCTGGTGCAGACTAGTTGAAAAGAGATTAGGATAAGGTTTTAGATTAATTGCTTTGTATTTAAAAGTTTTTTAAAATTATGAAAAGAGAATTTTTATGTTATTTGCAATATTATTGACATAAAAATTCTCTTTTTATTTTGTTGCAATGAAGTTATTTTTACAATATCGAAAAAATCTATTACAGGAAAAATATGTATATTTTAAATCTATTAAAGCAAAAAGTGTTATTATTATAGTGTGTAGAGTGGTAAAATGTCATTAGATTACAAGTAGTGACAAATTTAATATTTATAGAATTTATATTTTTAGGAGGTTCAAATGAGTAAATATAATTTTGATAGACTTATAGACAGAGTCGGAACAGACTGTGTAAAGTGGGATTTTAGAACTAATTGTTCACCAAAATCGCAAAAAGATGGTTTACCTTTTTGGATTGCAGATATGGATTTTGAATGTGCAGAACCAATAATAGAAGCATTACATAAAAAAATTGACCACAAAATATTTGGATATAGTTCTAATAATAGTGATAAATACTTCGATGCAGTTTGTGGATGGTATAAAAGAAGATTTAACTGGGAAGTAAATAGAGACGATATTGTTTTTAGTCCTGGAGTTGTACCTGCTGTTGCTATTTTAGTAAGAATATTAACAGACTTTGGAGAAGGAGTAATAGTTCAAAAACCAGTATATTATCCATTTGAAGCAAAGATAAAAAGTAATAATAGGGAAGTTGTAAACAATTCTCTAATATATGAAAATGGAAGTTATAGAATGGATTACGCTGATTTAGAAGAAAAAGCTAAGTGTGACAATAATAAAGTACTTATTCTTTGTAGCCCTCACAATCCTGTTGGTAGAGTATGGAGAGAAGAAGAATTAAAAAAAGTTGTAGAAATATGCAAAAAATATGACTTATGGATAATAGCAGATGAAATACACTCTGACTTAATTCGAAAAGGATTTAAACATACTCCTTTACAATCATTATGCCCAGAATATAAAGAGAAAATAGTTACATGTATAGCTCCAAGTAAGACATTTAATTTAGCTGGAATGCAATTATCCAATATAATAGTGAATAATAAAGAGTTAAAGAAGAAGTATCAAGATGAAGTTACAGCTGTTGGAGTTGGTACTTCACCAAATCCTTTTGCTATTGTAGCTACTATAGCAGCATATAATGAAAGTGAAGATTGGCTTGATGAATTAAATGAATATCTAGATAATAATATAAAATTTATTGATGAGTATTTAAAAGAAAACTTACCAAAAGTTAAACTTGTTTATCCAGAAGGAACATATCTAGCTTGGTTAGACTTTACTGCTTATGGATTAAATGAAGTAGAACTTGAAGATTTAATGTTTAAAAAAGCCAATGTATTATTTGATGAGGGTTATATATTTGGAAAAGAAGGTATTGGGTTTGAAAGAATAAATGTAGCATGCCCACAGTCTCTATTAAAAGAATGTATGGATAGATTAAAAACTATATTTGAAAACTTATAAAGCATAGGTAAAAATTTATAAAGTATACAAAAAAATAAAAAATAATAAACTTGACAAAATTCAACTAATCACTTATCATACTATTATGAATAAATAGAAAACATAAAAGTTAACTTTTATTAAAGTAAAGATAAAACTTTAAAGACGTTGAAAGGAAGAGTAGGTATAGAATGTAATTAAAGCGAGTTGGTGATGGTGTGAGACCAATATGAAGTCTATAGTGAAGAACATCCTGGAGTTGCTAACTGAAATTTTAAAAGAGTAGGCTTAGTCGGAACCAAACCGTTATCATATTGGGATGTATCGAGTAATATCTGTACATTATGAGCTGGGTTTGAATTTATTTCAAACTAATCAGGGTGGTACCGCGGAAAAGCAACCTTTCGTCCCTTTTTATAGGGATGAGAGGTTTTTTTAATGGAAAAATATATAAAATATAGGGAGTGAATAGTATGAGTACAATAATACCAAAAGATTATAAAAGTAGTCTAAATGTAATTGATACACAAGTAGCTATAAAAAAATTAAAAGATTTTTTTGAGATGAGATTGAGTAATGAGTTGAATCTAATGAGAGTTTCTTCACCATTATTTGTATTGCCTGAGACAGGGGCAAATGATAATTTAAATGGAGAAAAAGCAGTAAGTTTTGATATACCATTTATGGATAAAAATGCAGAAATTGTTCAATCACTTGCAAAATGGAAGAGATTAGCTCTTAAAAAATATGGTTTTGCAGTTGGAAGTGGTTTATATACAGATATGAATGCAATAAGAAAAAATGAAGAATTGGATAATATACATTCTTTATATGTAGACCAATGGGACTGGGAATTAGTTATAGAAAAAAGTAGCAGAAATGAAAAAACTTTAGAAGATGTTGTAAAAAGATTATATGGAGTATTTAAAGATACTGAAATATTTGTGTGTAGTATGTATGAAGGTATAAAAGAAATTTTACCAGAAGAAATAACATTTATAACATCACAAGAATTAGAAGATATGTATCCAGAGCTATCACCAAAAGAGAGAGAAGATAAAATTGTAAAAGATAAAAAAGCTGTATTTATAACACAAATAGGAAAGACATTAATATCAGGAGAAAAACATGATGGAAGAAGCCCTGATTATGATGATTGGGAATTAAATGGAGATATACTATTTTATAACCCTGTTCTAGATTCTGCATTAGAATTATCATCAATGGGAATTAGAGTTGATGAAGAATCACTAGATAGACAGTTAAAGCTTGCTGGATGTGAAGATAGAAAAGAATTTGATTATCATAAAATGCTTTTAAATGGTGAGCTTCCATATACAATTGGTGGAGGAATTGGTCAATCAAGAATATGTATGTATTTCTTGCAAAAGGCACATATAGGGGAAGTGCAAGTTGGAGTATGGCCACAAGATATGATTGAAAATTTTAGAAACGCAGGAATTGAGTTGTTATAATAAAAAATAAATTAATATTATTGTAAAAATTATAAATGATTTAAACTACTTAAGTCATGATATAACATTCTATATGTAAGCAATACAATTTAAATATAAAATAATTAATAAAATTTATATCTAAAATATTCATCAAATTAATTATATCGGTTATAATGTAGAGTAACCTATGATTATAAGAGGTGATGAATATGGAACTTTTAAAAAGAGCTATTGATATAATTTTAGATACTTTAAAAAAAATTTTAGTAAGATTTAAAAATGCTAAGTTTGGATTACTTTTTATATTTGATTTATTTAAACTACCAGACTTTATGACGGAGAAAAGAATAAATATAATTAATAAGGTCAAAGTAGTTTCTGTATTAGTTTTTACTGTATCCTATTTTGTATCTGGGATTGATATAATACCTGAAATGCTCGCGGGAGTATTTGGATTTATAGATGATGCTATAGTATTAATTTGGAGTATAGGTATTGTGAATGAAGAAATTAATAAATACAGAATCATTGCAAAAAAGGAGAAACATTCAAATATAATTGAAAATGTAGAATTTTCTATAAAAGATGAAGAAGAATAACATTTTATAAGTGTTATTCTTTTTTTTATTAACAAAAAATGGTTAAAATGTTGACGGAGAGATAAAACTCTATTATCATAAGAAGTGGGGATTCAATGATTGACAAAGTATTCAATGTACAAGAATACTTAATCTAAAAAAATTTATGGAGGGTAAAAGTTATGAGTAAGAAAAAGATAGGTTTAGTGCCTAAACTAATCATCGGTATCATAGTCGGTATTTTAATCGGAAGTTATGCACCAGAAATAATAGTTCAAATATTAGTAACAGTTAGTACTTTATTCTCAGCATTCTTAAAGTTTGTTATACCATTTATAATTATAGGATTTGTAACAGCAGGAATAGCTGACTTAGCAACAGGAGCAGGAAAGTTATTAGGAATAACTACAGGAATAGCATATGGTTCTACTTTAATTGCAGGAGTATTGTCATTTGCAGTATCTATGTTAATATTTCCAAATTTTATTGATGCAAGTGTAGCAAGTCAAATTGGAGACCCAGAAGCAGGAATGTTAGCACCAATATTTACAATTCCACTAGAGCCTATGGTAGATGTAACAGCAGCAATAGTGTTTGCATTTGTAATGGGGCTTGGAATATCAGCTTTGAGAAATCATGGAAAAGGAGAAGTTCTATTTAATTTCTTCCAAGAATTCCAAGAAATCGTAACGAAAACGTTGTCAACAGTAATTATACCTTTACTACCATTATACATAGCAGGAACTTTTGCAAATATAACTATAGCAGGACAAGTATGGACAATATTAGGAGTATTCTGGAAAGTTTATTTAGTAGTAATACCATTACACTTTGTATATATGGCATGTCAATTCACAGCAGCAGGAGCATTCTCAGGAAAGAATCCAATCAAAATGTTAAAAAATCAAATACCTGGATATTTAACAGCTATAGGTACTCAATCTTCAGCAGCAACTATACCAGTTAATGTTGGTTGTGCAGAAAACAATGGAGTAAGTAAGCAAATAAGAGAATTCGTTGTACCTCTTTGTGCAACAATACATTTATCAGGTAGTATGATATCTATAACAGGATTTACAACAGCAGTTTTAATGATGAATGGTATGCCACATGGAATCGATGTATTATTCCCTTACATTGCAATGTTGGGTATAGCAATGGTTGCAGCACCAGGAGCACCAGGAGGCGCTATAATGAGTGCACTTCCTTTCTTACCAATGGTTGGAATCCCATCAGATGGTGGTCTTGCGAGCTTAATGATAGCTTTATACTTAACTCAAGATAGTTTTGGTACAGCATGTAATGTATCAGGAGACAATGCAATAGCAGTTGTTGTAGACCAAATAAATGATGGAATGAGTAAAAAAGGAAAACAAAGCGCTTAATTTCTTAATAAATAAAAATGAGTTATCTCAAAAAGAGATAGCTCATTTTTTTATAATTTATAATTATAAACCCTTAATTATTGTATTATTTGAACTATTTGTGCTAATCTGTATCTAGTCTTTTTCTATTTGAAAATTGTTTTAAGAGATGATATTAGTAATTTATTTTCATCAGGCTTTAGTATACATACTCTAAAAAAATATTCATCTAAACCTTCAAATGAGCAGCAATCTCTTATTATTATTTTTTGTGGAATTAGTTTTTCACGAAGGGATTTAGCTGTCAATTCATGAGTTTTGATTTTACATAATATAAAATTACCTTGAGTATCATATACATCTAGATTGTCTATGCTTTTAAGCTCCTTAAGTAAGTAATTTCTCTCAGTATTCATTAAGGAAATAGTATTAGAGATAAAGTTTGAATCTCTAAACATGATTTCTCCCATCTTAGAGGCCACTATATTGATATTCCATAAATCTAAGTTGTTATTTATTTTATTCTTAACATCATTATCAGATATAAGGCCATATCCAAGTCTTATGCCTGGTGTTGAAAAAAACTTTGATGTTCCTCTTATAACAAATAAATTAGAATAATCATCAACTAATTGAGTAGAAGAGTATATGTTTGTATCAGTAAACTCTACATAAGTTTCATCAATCATTAAAAACTTATCTGTGTTTTTTAATAGTTCTCTTGTTTCTATTTTAGTAAATGCAAATCCAGTTGGATTACTAGGATTGCAGATTACAACTAAATCATAGTCTTTAGAATTAATAGTCTTTATAAGATTTTCTAATTCTATATGAAAATCATATTCTTCTTTAGCAAAATATTTATCTATAGAACAATTAATTTTAGATAGTTCTTTTTCATACTCTGAATAAGCAGGAGAAAGCAAAAGAGCTTGTTTAGGGTTAATTGTATGTATAAAAGATGAAATTAATTCTGTAGCTCCACTACCAAGTACTATATTATCTATAGAACACTTACAGTAGTTAGATATAGAAGTTTTTAAGTCTATGTAATCAGGGTCAGGATACATAGATACTATATCTATATTGTTTACAATGTATTGTTTGGCTAAATCTGATGTACCAAAAGGATTTATATTAGAACTAAAATCCATAAATTCTTCTTTTGAAAAGCCATACTTACTAGATAAACTATATAAATTAGCTCCATGGTTTGTGCTCATAAAAGTACCTCCAATAATAAAATTATATAATTAATAAAAATAACTGATTAATATATTTACATATAGATTATAATACAAAGGAATATTTATTCCAAATTTTTAAGAGAAAAAGCAAAAAAGTATGGATAAGCTGTTAATTTAGGTTTAAAAATGATGAAAAATATTTTAATTGATATTTTAGTATGCTATAATATATAGGTTAATAGATGGAAAGCGGGAGGATTCAAGATGTACAAAGTTACAGGAAAAATGTTGACAGAAGAACAGATAAAAGCAAAAGTTTATGAATTAGGTAAAAAAATAGAAGAAGATTTTAAAGGTGAAGATTTACTAGTAGTAGGTATCCTTAAAGGAGCTAGTGTATTTGTTTCAGATTTAATAAGATGTATAGATTTAGATGTAAATATAGATTTTATGAGTGTTACAAGTTATGGAAACTCAACAGAATCTTCTGGTACAGTTAAAATATTAAAAGATTTAGATGTAGATATTGAAGGAAAGAATGTGTTAATTGTAGAGGATATAATAGATTCTGGTTTAACATTAAGCAATCTAGTTGCAGCTTTAAAAACTAGAAACCCAAAATCTCTAAAACTATGTACTCTACTTGATAAACCTCAAAGAAGAAAAGCTAATATACCTGTAGACTATGTTGGATTTGTTATAGAAGATAAATTCATTGTTGGTTATGGAATAGATTATGCTGAAAAATATAGAAATTTACCTTATATAGGTATAGTTGAGGATGTAGAATAGACTTAAATGTGAATTAAAAGCACTAATCTCTGTAGGAGTTAGTGCTTTTTAATTAAGTATATAAAATTTTAGTAAAGGAGACATCGGTATGGATATTCAATTGAGTATATTATTATTTTTCCAGAGTTTAAGAAATCCAATTTTAAACTTTATATTTCTTGTATTTACAGTAAGTACAGAAGCTCCATTATTGATATTAATTACAGCAGTTATATATTGGTGTATAAATAAAAAATGTGGACAAAAAATGTTGTTCGCGATAGTTGGAAATTTTGTTGTGAATCTAGGTATCAAAGAATTTGTAAAGGCTCCTAGACCAATAGGTATAAAAGGTCTTGAATCACTGAGAGTTTCTACCGCTGGAGGATACTCTTTTCCAAGTGCACATACTCAAACTGCAACTACATTTTGGGTTAGTATTATGACTATATTTAAAAGAAACTATATACGTTTATTGGGTGCAGTGATGGTTTTAGGAGTAGGATTATCTCGACTATATTTAGCTGTTCATTGGCCTATAGATGTAATTGCTGGTTGGATACTTGGCATATTTTTTACAGTTGTATTTGTAAAAATATTTGACTATATCGATGATAATAAAAAATATATTTTTCTTGTAGCATTACTTATCCCATTTATATTAATAGCAATATTTCTAAAAAGCCCTGAATATTTTGAAAAATTTGGTATTCTAGTAGGGTTTGTATTTGGGTATATAGTTGAAGATAAATTTGTTAAATTTACTACAGAAAATAATAATAAAAAAATTAATTTTAGTAATAAAAATAAAAAGAGTAAAAACATGATATTTTCGAGAATTTGTAGGTTTTTGATTGGAATAGTCACAATAGGGATTTTATATGTTGCTATTAAAGTGTTGATTTCAATATTAATAACGACTTTAAATATAAGTGACTCTAGTATGAGTATAATTTTTATGAATTTTATTAAGTATACAGTGGTTGTTTTTTATGGAGTAGCAGGAGCTCCTGCATTGTTTAAAATTTTGAAATTAAATTAATTTAATTTGCACTATTGATAGATACTAATTTAATTTTAATAAAATTTAAGGATAGAAAAGAGTGATTATTTGAAGAAAATAGTAGTAATAGGCGGTGGACCAGCAGGGATGATAGCAGCATCAACTGCATCTGAAAGAGGGTTTGATATAACTTTAATTGAAAAAAATCATAAGTTAGGTAAGAAGCTTGCAATAACAGGAAAAGGTAGATGCAATATAACTAATGATTGTGATATAGAGGAATTAATAGAAAATGTTCCTACAAATGGTAAATTCTTATATAGTGCTTTTTACACTTTTACAAACGATGATGTAATAAGTATGTTTAATAATCTTGGAGTAAAAACTAAAACAGAAAGAGGAAAAAGAGTTTTTCCAGAAAGTGATAAAGCTTTTGATGTTGTAAAAGCTCTTGAAAAACAAGTAAAAAACAAAAAAGTAAATATATTATTAAACTCTAGGGTAGAAAAAATAATATCTAAAAATAATAAAATCGAAAAAGTAATTCTAAACAATAAAAAAGAAATCAAGTGCGATTCAGTCATAATAGCAACTGGTGGATTAAGTTATCCACTTACTGGTTCTACTGGTGATGGATATAAATTTGCTGTTTCGCAGGGGCATACTATTGTAGATACAAAACCATCTTTGATTGGTATAGAAGTTCAAGAAGGTTTTGTAAAAGATTTAGAAAAATTATCATTAAGAAATGTCGAGATAAACGTGTTTAATAGTAAAAAAAAGAAAGTGTATAATGATTTTGGAGAACTTGAATTTACTAAATTTGGTTTAGATGGACCTATAATAAAGTCTGCAAGTTGTAGGATGAAAGATACAACTAAAGAAAATTATACTATACTGTTGGATTTAAAACCTGCATTAGACGAAGAAAAATTAGATAAAAGAGTTCAAAAAGATTTTCAAAAGTATACAAATAAAAAATTTGAAAAAGCATTGGATGACTTGCTTCCTAAAAAACTTATACCTATAATAATAAATTTAAGCGAGATTTCTCCAGATACAGTTGTTCATCAAGTTTCTAGAGAACAAAGAAAAAATTTAGTTCATTTACTAAAAAATTTAAAACTTACAGTAAAAAGATATAGACCTATTGATGAAGCAATAATAACTTCTGGTGGAGTAAAAGTGAATGAGATAAACTCAAGTACAATGGAATCAAAATTGGTAGAAGGTTTATTTTTTGCTGGTGAAGTAATAGACATAGATGCATACACAGGAGGATTCAATTTGCAAATAGCTTTTTCGACTGGATATTTGGCAGGTTTTAATTGCTAAAAATTACCTGAATTAAAAATGTTTAAAATCACATAATATTATCAGCAACACAAAATAAATTAAACAGAAGGAAGGTAATCAACATGGCAAGTAACAATAACAACAACAAAACAGTAGTACCAGGAGCAAAAGAAGCTTTAAACCAAATGAAATTAGAAATAGCTAATGAACTTGGTATGAGTAATTATCAACAAGTTGATAAAGGAAACCTTACTGCAAGAGAAAATGGTTATGTAGGTGGATACATGACTAAAAAATTAGTTGAAATGGCTGAACAACAAATGGCTGGAAAAAACAACAGATAGTTAATAAATAATTATTTATAACTATTAGGCTATTGTTATAGCTAGAGCTATCTCAAATATAGAAAGTAATTTCTAAATTGAGATAGCTTTTTTTTATTAAGTTTTATATGTCGATATTTTTATGTAATAAATTTTAGAAATCTGGATAAAATAG
Organism: Clostridioides sp. ZZV15-6388; assembly: GCF_020657755.1. Classification (NCBI taxonomy): domain Bacteria; kingdom Bacillati; phylum Bacillota; class Clostridia; order Peptostreptococcales; family Peptostreptococcaceae; genus Clostridioides; species Clostridioides sp. ZZV15-6388. Next base: position 24,006 of record NZ_JAGWCU010000042.1, read on the forward strand.
TACAAATGAATATATTACATAAGGAGTGATGTAAAATGAGTAGTGTAAACTTTGAAGATTTAAAAAATAAATTTATTAATAGTGATTTAGATGAAAAAATAAAAATCTATACAACAACAGAAGGATTATCAGTAGAACAGTTTAAAGAACTATTGAAATATTATCCAATACAACACTTATCTAAACTAGAAAAAGCTCTTGGGTAATGTCATATAGAAATAAAAATTAAAAAGGCAATTTATTTAATATAAAAAAATAGTTTTTATATTAAATAAATTGCCTTTTTATAATAAATTTATTTTATTATGCTTTTGATATATAATTATATATTCTCTCGTTTCCAAGTTCAATAGACCCAGTATTGATAAGTGTAATAATACCTTCTATATCCTTAGGAGTCAGGTACTTATATGGAATTGATAGATTATAACCAGTATCATGTAATAAATTTTTCAATTGAATTATCTGAGAGATATTAAAATATTTTATAGATTTAGTAGATTTTTTTCTTGAGTTAGACAAATTTTCATTTTGTATTTTTATTAAAGTTTCAATATAGTCTATATAAGATAACTTAAATTCATATTCATTTATTATTTTTTCATCAAGTATACTATTTATAAAATCTTGAGATAATATATTATCTGCAAATTTATCTGCTGTTAATTTTCCAGATGTAATACCTTTTTGGTATTTTCTAAGAATTTTTTTGGTATAGCAGTATATTTTATTTCTTGTTTCTAAATCGAGTTGTTCTATTTGCACAAAAACACTTCCTTTTAATTGTAAGAATATTTATTTTGAAAAATTTATACTTAGTCTATAAAGTTTTAATAATTTATTTACAATAAATACTAAATTATAAAATATTTGTTATTTTTTATTATTACCAAGTATAAAAAATATTATAATTGTAAAACTTACAAATATATGTAAAATATTTAGGAGTGATGAAAATGTTAAATGGGATAATAAAGCTTTTTTATTCTGAAATTGTAAAAACAAAGATTAATAACTTAGATTCAAGTGGATATTCATTAAGGGATGAATGTAAAGAAATCAGAAATATAACCTTAAAGATAGATAGTGTGTTTTTTAAACTTTTAAAGTTAGTTTTTGGTTCAATACTGCTTATTGTAGCATTTAATCTAAATTGGATATTAGGTATAGGAGTATTTCTAGTTGGAGTGGTGTACATTCTTTATAAGAGAAATATGGAAGAACAAGTGAAGGAACATATAAACAATGTAAAAAATAATATCGACATCTCTAAGATAACTTTTATGGATGAAAAGGGAAGAACAGGTCTAAATTCATTGATTACATTACTTCTTATAGGAATATTGACAGGATTTAACTGGATATTAGTTCTTAGTTTTGTCGTTGTTTTTGTTTTTACTATAAAGAATGTATGTTAAAATACTAATAAATAGTTTAATATATAGGGGGAGAAATTGAGTATGACTAATGGCAATTATAAAATGAAGAATTTAGTGGAAATATCTGCTATGGTGACTGAATCTACAGATTTTTTTAATATAAAAGATAAAATAATAGAAAAAATGTTAGAGGTTGTTCACCCTACAAAGGCATGTGTAAATCTATTTTATAAAAATGATTCTAAATATGCCTATTTAGTATGTTCACAAACCTTAGAGTATGTACCTCAAATTTTTCCAATCAATAGTCTTAAAGGTGCAAAAATTGATTTTGACACATATCCAGAATATATCCATGAAGCTGTAAATGAGAAAAAGATAATATATGTGAAAAATGTATTTGAAGATTCTAGAGCAGAAGGAGAACGAGATTTAGCAAAATCTGAAGGTTACATTGGTAGAATAGTTTTTCCTTTTATCATAAATAATGAAGTAGTTGGATTTATGACTTGCTTTTTGACAGAAGAAGATTTTCTAACAGAACAAGATATAGACTTTATATCTTCTGTTGCATCTCTCTTAAGTTTATCAATAGAAATAACTAATAAAAATAATAATGTACAAATTTTGGTTGATAAATTAAGAGGTTCAATAAGTGCTATAAATGAAGCTACTAAAAAATTATATCTCAATAAAAGTATAGATGGATTTTTAGAAAACTTGAGTAAACAGGCGTGTAACATTACCAATAGTAAAGAAGCTTTGATAATTATAATAGGTCATGGTAATAAAGATAAAATATTTAGCTGTTATAATACTGAACATAAAAAGAAAACAAATTTATATCCTATGTTGGACAAGTTTGTAAATAAAGAATCCTTAGGAGGATATTTAAATAATTTAAAACCATGCTCACAAAAAGGGATAAACTTGGAAAGTTATATATATTACAAACTCCAAGATAAAAATGAGACTATAGGATGCATTGTTTGTGCAAACAGCAAAAACTACACGAGTGATGATTTAAATATCCTTAGTATATTATCTAAACAGGTTTTAGTTGGTATGCAGTTATATGAGCACAATGAAAAAGAAGTAAAGCACAGGATTCTTGAGAATGAGTTAAATATATTAAATAAACAGCAACAACTTATTATGGACAAAGGTAAAATGGATTGTAATGATGAAAAAGAACTTTATTTTTATCATAAACCAGCAAGAGTAGTAGGTGGAGATTTTTATTATGCTACAAAGGTAGATGCTGAACACATAGTTTATATTGTTGCTGATGTAATGGGGCATGGAATGGTTTCGAATTATGTTGTTGCAATGATAAAGGGTGCCTTTAAAGTGTTATGTAATCAGTATAAGACACCACAAGAAATAATGACAAATTTAAATAGGATGTTATATGATGAGTTTGACAAAATGGGAGTATTTACAACTTGTTTGATTGGTCTTATAGATACTAAAGAAAATATGATTACAGTATCTAATGCAGGACACTATAGCCCTGTAGTTGTAAAAAAAGATGGAACAATAGAAACTAACTTAAATTGTAAAAAGGGAATACCTATTGGGGTAATGGAAGATGCAACATATGAAAATAATATTCTTTCAATGGAAGATTATGCAATGGTATGTATGTATACTGATGGAATTTTAGAAATAAAAAATACATCAAAAGAAGAATATGGTATAGAGAGATTAGAAAACTTTTTAAAAGAAAATTTTAGATTAAATCATCAGCTGATAGTAGAAAATTTAAAATTAGATTTAAGAAACTTTTCATCAAAAGATAATTATGATGATGATATTTTAATCGTTATGTTAAAGGATAGGTAGATTGATTATGGGTTTAAATAATAAAATAGAACTTGAAAGTCCAGAAATTATAATAATAAATGGAAGTCCAAGAAATAATAAAAATTGTAGTTTTATAGCAAATGAAATAAAACTTAAATTAGAAGATAGTGGACTTAGTAGTAAAATATTCAATATATATGATATGGATATTGAATATTGTACAGCATGTGGATTTTGTAATAAGACAGGATGTTGTAAATTTAATGATGATATGAAACCTCTATATAAAATGTTTGATGAATCAAAAGGGACTATAGTAATAAGTCCTGTACATTTTGATTCAATATCAGCTAAAGTAAAAACTGTTGTTGATAGAACTCAAGCTATCTATGCAAGCAAGTATATATTAAATAAGCCTTCAATTGATAGGAATAAAAAGCGTATAGGAATGTATATTGCAGTAGGAGGTAGTAAACCTTATGATTCACAATTTAAAGGTGGGCAAATAGTTATGGACTTTTTCTTTAAGAGTATAAATACTAAACTTTTACACAATATATATTTAAACAACACAGATAATATACCTTACACAGATAATCAAGAATTTAAAGACACTATATCTAAGACTCTAAAAGCGTATATTGATTCAATATAATTTGATTTTGTAAGTAATATTATGTATAATTGTATTGCAATAATTTAAAAATAATTAAAGGAGGGAATTTCAATGAAATTACCAATAGCATTATCTAATAAACATGTTCATTTGAGTCAAGCTGATATAGACGTATTATTTGGAGCAGGTCATGAATTAACTAAATTTAAACCATTATCTCAACCAGGACAATTTGCCTGTGAAGAAAAAGTAGATTTAGTCGGTCCAAAGGGGACTCTAAAAGGAGTTAGAGTTTTAGGGCCAGCTAGAGCTCAAACTCAAGTTGAGATTTCTTTAGCAGATGGATTCCCATTAGGAGTAAAAGCTCCAATAAAAGAATCTGGTGATATAGCTGGAACTCCTGGGGTTAAATTAGTAGGACCAGCTGGAGAAGTTGAAATGAAAGAAGGAGTTATAGTTGCTTCTAGACATATACATATGAGCAATGAAGACGCTGCTAAATTTGGTGTAACTGACAAACAAATAGTAAAAGTTAAAACATCTGGACCAAGAGCGTTAGTATTTGAAAATGTATTAGTAAGAGCTAGTGATAGCTTTAATTTAGAAATGCATGTTGACATGGAAGAAGGAAATGCAGCAGGCGTTAAAAATGGAGATTTAGTAGAATTAATAGTTGATTAATTTTATATATGAAATTAATGCTAGTGAATATTTTGTTTACTAGCATATTTTTTACTGTAATAAATTTCTATATTATAAATTTAATCTATTAGATTAATTTATAATATAAAGGGGTATTATGAAAATTATAATAAAAACTTACAAAAATATGATGTAATATGGTAAAATTAATATATAAAATTTATATATGATGAAGAAGGTTCTCTTACTC
>NZ_JAGWCU010000043.1:0-28521 GCF_020657755.1 Clostridioides sp. ZZV15-6388
ACTTTCTTAACTGTAGAAGTTTTATTTATATTTTTAAACTTCTTTTTATCTGAACATATTAAAAAATCTTTAATTCCTAAGTCAATACCTATTCCTTCATTAGTACATTTAGATACTCGAATATCATCTTCCTCAACTAATATAGATACATAGTATCTATTAGATTTTTGACTTACTGTACCACTTTTAACTATTGAATTTGTTGGTATATATCCAAATTCTTTTAATCTTACCCACCCAAGAGTAGGTATTTTAACTCTATGCCTTTCAATAGTCCAATCAGTCTTATTATTCTTAGGGAAATATGCTTTTACATCTTGATTTTTCTTTTTCTTGAACTTAGGAAAGCCTTTAGCACCTTTAAAAAAGTCTTTAAAGGCTTTATCCCCATTCATAATAGCTTGTTTAATAGCTTTAGAAGATACTTCTTTAATCCATTTCATATCTTGATTATTAGGTACATACTCGTTATTTATCCATTTAGAAAAGTCCATACCACTCACAAATTTTCCGTCTTTTTCATAAAGCTCTTTACTATGAGCAATATAGAAGTTGTATATAAACCTTGATACACCAATAGTTTTGTGTATTTTAGATTTTTGTTCATCAGAGGGGTTAATCTCTATCTTGTATGCTCTTTTCAACATCTTCATCCTCTCTAATCTTTTTCTTGTATTTTTTTAATCCATATATGCGACAACTAAAAATATGAAGTATTGATATTATATCTTGAACTAATTCTTCTTGAGGTGAAAGACTTTCATTATTTACAACTATAATCTCTACATTGAATTTAGTTAAAAATCTTTCAAACCAATCATATCCGAAACGAATAAATCTATCTTTATGAGTTATGATAATTGTACTTACTTCATTAGTCATACAACTATCAATAAGTTTATTCCATTTTTTGCGATTATAATTTAACCCACTTCCATAATCCTCAATGACTTCATCTACTATTATTCCTTTAGAATTAGCATATTGTCTAAGAAATTCAACTTGATTTTTTAAATCATCTTTTTGATTAGAGGTTGAAACCCTTGTATAAATAACTACTTTTCTATTATCTGTTTCTTTATGTATTCCTGTATATTCTAGATATTGTTCATGAGTGTAATACCTTCTATTCGTAGGCGTTCTAAATGCCTTTAATTTACCATCATTATCCCATCTTTGCAGAGTTATAACTGACATATTTAATAATTCTGCAAATTCTTTAGGTTTATAATGTTTACTCATATAATCACACCTTTCTGTGATTATATTATACTATATTTGATTATATTTAAATATATTTTTATTTTCTAATTACAACTCCTAATTATTTTCTTTTGAAAGACCCACCTGTTTCAAGTAAATCTATTGAGCCCAAAGCAATCCCTGTTCCTTTCGCAACACAAGATAGTGGTTCATCTGCTATTGTAACAGTTATTCCTGTTCTCTGTTCTATTATTTTATCTAATCCATATAATAATGAGCCTCCGCCAGTCATTATTATACCAACATCTCCTATATCTGCTGCTAATTCAGGTGGTGTTTTTTCTAAAACAGCATGAGTTGCAACAACTATTTGTTCAACACATTCTCTAAGGGCTTCTAACATTTCTGTTGAGTTTATAGTTATAGAACTAGGAAGACCTGTAATCAGATTCCTTCCTGTTATTTTCATATACTTTTCTTCTTCTCTCTTAAATGCAGAGCCAATTTCAAACTTAATTTTTTCTGCTGTTCTTTCTCCAATAAGAAGATTATGTTGTTTTTTCATGTACTTAACTATAGCATCATCAAATCGGTCTCCACCAACTTTTATAGATTCACTTACAACTGCTCCTCCTAGTGATATTACGGCTATATCTACAGTTCCTCCACCAATATCTATAATCATATTACCATTAGGTTGTGATATGTCTACACCAGCTCCTATAGCTGCTGCTATTGGCTCTTCTATGATATATACTTCTCTAGCCCCAGCTTGTCTAGTTGCATCCTCTACTGCTCTCTTTTCTACTTCTGTAACACCTGTTGGCACACATACCATAATTCTAGGCATGAAAAATCTTCCAAATCCCTTTTTATCAACTATCTTATCTATAAAAGATTTTAACATCTTCTCAGTTACATCATAATCTGAAATTACACCATCTCTTAAAGGTCTTATTGCAACTATATTACCTGGTGTTCTTCCTATCATTTTTTTAGCCTCTTCTCCTACAGCTAAAACAGAATCTGTTCTGTTGTCTATTGCAACAACAGATGGTTCTTCTAAAACGATTCCCTTACCACTAACATAAACAAGTACATTTGCAGTACCTAAATCTATGCCTATATCAGCTCCAGCCATTTTTTCAACTCCTTCATTTATATATTAGATTATATTATAAGCCTATTTATTAATACTCCTATAATAAAGCATATACAAAAATCTCGCTTTAATCAAGAGAAAATAAATGTTTTGAGGGTATTATTCTTTTGCTATTTATAATTATCTAATATATTTCTTATAATAATTTAATGTAATAAAAAAAGTAGGTTTTTAACCTACATTTTTTTATGTTCCTTCTCATACTTTAATTTCGTTGCTAATCCCCCTCTAATATGTCTCTCTGATTTATTTTTGTCTAGCACACTTTTAACTTCTTTGGCAAGGGATGGATTTATTTCCTTCAATCTTTCTGTAACATCCTTGTGAATTGTACTTTTACTTACTCCAAATGTCTTGGCTGTTTGTCTTACTGTAGTGTTTTTTTCAAGTATATATTTTGCTACCACTATGGCTCTTTCCTCTATATGAGATCTCAAAGATTACCCCCCTCACATAATAGCTTTAATGATATATATGTAAACACACCAAAAAATATAACAAGCTTAACCAAATATGATTAAACTTGTTATACTTTTACTTAATTAGACTCATTGGGTCTATAGATTTTTCTCCATTATATGCTTCTAAATGCACATGTATACCTTCTTCACTTTCTATCTGAGAAGTACTTCCTACAGTACCTAGTGATTGTCCTTCTGTTACTTTCTGATTCTTCTTAACACTAACATTTTCATCTAGATTTGAATATACTACTACAGTATTATTGTCGCTTTTTATTTTTACTGATTTTCCATATTCTTCATCATCAAATACATCTACTACCATTCCGTTTAATAGAGATTTTATTTCTTTACCTTTAGTACAACTAACATCTATACCTTTATGAGTTTCCCAAACATCCAATGTTTTAGAATAACTAGGTTCTTTTTCTGAATACTCTCTTATTATCTTATCACCAATGTAATTTAATTTTGTTGTACTTGACTTATTTTCTTCTTTTGCCTTAGCTTTTTCTAAGTTTTGTTTTGAATCTGTCGCAGTAGGGATAGCATCTTTCTTATCTTTTTCAATTAAATGTATTTCCTCTTCACTATCTTTATTAGATTTTTCTATCATGCCTTTATTAGAAGCTAATTTATCTACATTATTATTTGTAAACCAAACTCCACCTACTGCTAATAAACAAACACATACAAATAAAGATAAATAAAAACCATCTTTTTCTAACAGTTTTTTCTTCATTTCGCACCTCCAAATATATTTCTACATTTGGATTATTGACGTGTTTTTGGTATTTTATACAATTATTAGTATATATCTTTTATTTTTGTATCAGTATAGTAATGTGATAATATATCATAGTATTTATAGCCTTCTTCTGCCATACCTTCAGCTCCCCATTGGCTCATACCAACACCATGACCATATCCTTTTACTACAAAATCTATGTATCCTTCTCCAAATTTTATATCAAAGTTTGCAGAATTTAAGTTAAAAACAGTTCTTACATCTTTACCTGTTACTTCTTTGTTTCCTAATTTTATTTTTTCTACAGTTCCAGCATCGCTTCTTTTAGTTATTGCAACTTGTTTACTCAAATTATTCACATCTATTACAATACTACTATAAGACTTTCTAAGACTCTTGACAAAATCTGTATTGCTGATTTTAAGTGTTGATGCAAATTTTGGAGAATACTTATCATATGGGCTTTCTACAGATTTTAAATAAGGATATTTTGATGCAAATACTTCTTCACTATTCTCTGTTTTCCCTGAAGAGGTAGAGAAATAAAGAGGAAGTATAGCCTTATCATTATAAGTTATTATCTGCCCCTTAGTACCTTTAACTGCGTTTTGAATTTTAGAATACTTATTTTTAATCCATTCTTCACCATTCAACTTTTTAAGAGTAGCATAACTCTTGTACTCTTGACAGTGTTTATAATCAGTACATACCACTGCATTTTTATGTTTACTTGATTTCCCATGTTCTTGCTTATATACTACATACGTTCTAGCTGCTACAGCTTGGGCTTTTAAAGCCTCTATATCAAAATCCGAGGACATCTCACCAGCTAGTACTCCACATAGATAGTTTTCCATGTCCATTTTTTCAACTTTACCTGATATGTGATTATAGACATTTATAACTGGTGTTTTTTTGTCTACAGTTTCATAGTTTACTACCTTTTTCTCTTCTTTCTTACTTTCATCTTTAATATCATTTTTTTTAATGGTTTTGTTTATAGATACTACTTTCTCTGGTTTTTCAGTTAGTTCCACATTTTTGTAAGAAACTAAAGTTATCAATGAAGGGACTAACACAGAGCAAGTTACAAATCCTAACAAAACAACCAATGGGTTCTTCATATACTCTCCTCCTTAGCTTTTAAAACCTTGTATTTAAGTATATGAACAACCCTATCAATTTATAACTTACTTATCTAAACCAATTATTAATCTTCTACTATTTTGATTTGACCACCTAATGCTGTTATCTTTTTATCTATATCAACATAACCTCTTTGAATATGGTATATTTCTCCTATTTGAGTTTCGCCTTCTGCTATAAGACCGCATAAAATAAGCGCTGCTCCTGCTCTTAAATCAGTAGCATTTACTGCTGCACCGTGTAATTCATCTACTCCATTAACAACCGCACTTCTTCCATCTATTTTTATATTAGCACCCATTCTATTGAATTCAGCAACATGCATAAATCTATTTTCAAAAACAGTTTCTATAACTACACCAGTTCCATTAGCTACAGTAAGCATAGCCATAAACTGAGCTTGCACATCTGTAGGAAACCCTGGATGTGGTAAAGTCTTTATGTCTATTGGCTTTAATACCTTTGGACCTACTACTCTAACAGAATTGTCCATCTCTGTAATTTCACAACCTGCTTCTCTTAATTTAGCTACAACTGGCTTTAAATGCTCCATTAAAACATTTTCAACTGTTATGTCACCTTTTGTCATAGCTGCTGCAACCATATAAGTTGCTGCTTCTATTCTGTCTGGAATTACGTTATGTTCTGCTCCTTTTAACTCCTTAACACCTTTTATCTTTATAGTGTTAGTACCTGCACCTTTAACATCTGCTCCCATTTCATTTAAGAAATTAGCTAAGTCAACTATTTCTGGTTCTTCTGCTGCATTTTCTATTATTGTAGTTCCTTCTGCTAAAGAAGCTGCCATCATTATATTTTCAGTAGCTCCAACAGATGGGAAATCTAAATACAATTTATTTCCTACTAATTTTTCTGTTGCAGCTTCAACAAAACCATGGTCCATTTCTATTTTTGCACCTAAAGCTTTAAATCCTTTTAAATGTAAATCTATAGGTCTCGTTCCTATAGCACATCCTCCTGGCATAGAAATTTTTGTACTATTAAATCTAGCAAGTAATGGTCCCATAACCAAAAAAGAAGCTCTCATCTTTCTTACAAGCTCATATGGAGCTTCACAAGTTTTTATATTACTTGCGTCAACAGTAAGTACATTTTCTTTATATTCAACTTCTGCTCCTACATGTCTCAATAAATCTGATATAACATGAACATCTCTCAAATTTGGGACTCCATTTAAAGTTGATTTCCCGTTTGCTAATAAAGTTGCTGCTATTATTGGTAAAACTGCATTTTTTGCGCCATCTATTTTAACACTACCTTTAAGTGGATTACTCTTTTTTACTATTATCTTAGCCATATTTTCTGATCTCCTCATAATTAATAATCTAATTTTATAATTGGTGTGGCAATATATATGAGTGTTTTTCCATCGTCCTCATTATATTTAATTCCTATATTTAAATTGATTTTTTCCCCTAAATATTCTAAATCATCATCATTTAATACTTTACTATATGCTGTTATAGATAAAAAGTTTACGTCTTTCACTTTATCTATTTGCTTAGCACTCATATTATATAATATTTTTTGTAAAATATCATCATATTTGTGGTTTTGTAACCTTTTTGTGTATTCTCCAACAACACAAGCAGATACATCTACTTGAGATGAATATTTATTTAACACATTTTCTACACTACTATAAATATCCTCTTTATGTTTATATACTTTGTTGTCCAATATGTCAACTATTATGTAGCTTTCTTTATTATTTTTATTTATTCCTTTTATAGAAATTTCTTTATCGCTATCTTTTATAGTAGCACATAATTGTATTTTATCGCCATACCCTTTTTCATTCCAATTTATTCCTTTTTCATCTAGCTTTAGATTGTTAATTATTTCTAGAAAAATATTATGTAATTCTTTATTTGATAAATTATAATTTATAACAGAATTAATTTTCATATTATAATATTTAAAATCAGCCTCTGAAGTTTCAAGAGCACTAATTAGTTTATTATATCTAGTATTTATGCTTGTATCCGCATAAGATATTGTCATGCCTATAGCCATTAACATAAAAAAACTTACAACTAATTTTATTATCTTCATAATAAAAATCCCCCTTAAATTTGTTTTTCTCTATAACAGAATTATTAACAAATTTAAGAGAGATATACTTCATCATTATGTATTTTTATGCATTTTGTAATTTTATATTCAATAAATGTTTTTCAAACTCTTCAATTCCAATTCTCTCTAATACTTTACTTATTCTTTCTCCTGGACTTGCTAATTGTTTATATGTATAAAATACATCTTGCACTAATTCTTCTATATTATCTTCTGTATACAAATTACTAAGTCTATCTCCAAATCTATAGCCTCTTCCCATTCTACCACCAAGATAAACAGCTAGTCCTTTTTTATCAACTTCCATAGCTCCAAATGGACATGCTTGAGCACACTTTCCACAATTTACACATTCTTCTTTATTCCACACTAATTTCTTATCTTCCATATAAACTGCTTTTTGTCTACAGGATGATGTACACAATCCACAATTTTTACATTTCTCTTCATTAAATTTTACATATACTTGACCTACTATACCCACATCATTAGTATTCGCCTTTGCACAGTTATTTGGACATCCAACTAATGTAATTTTAGTTTTAGATGGTAAATCATATCCAAAATATGAATCATGTAACTTTCCACATAATTCTTGTGTATCATATATTCCATGTTGGCATACAGTACCCTTACATGCGACTAATGGTCTTACTTTTTTACCCGTACCACCATGCTTTAGCCCTACAGCTTTTAAATCTTCCTTCATTAAATCTATATCTTCATACTTTATCCATGGTATTTCAACAGCTAATCTAGTAGTAACACCTAAATAACCTCTACCATATTTTTCAGATAACTTTGATAAGTTGATAAGCTGTTCTGCTGTAAAGTTTCCTGCTCTACTCAATATTCTTATTGAGAAATACCCTTCTTGGCTTTGAGCTAATATACCTTCAGCTTTTAACCTTGCTTTTTCATCTTTACTAATCATATTTCACACCTCATAATATATAAATTTATAATTCTATATTGCTAATAATATGTTTAAATAAGTGTACATCTATATAAGCATATTCTAACTATGTTTATATTTTAAAACATAACAAAGGTATATTCAACTTAATAAACTGAATATACCTTCATTTTAAACAATTATATTGTATTTTTTACAAAATTCTATTTTAAATCTCCTATTTCAATTGGATTTGAATCATCAAGACTCCATCCCATCCATCCATCACTATAGAGAGAAGTATTTTCAAATCCCATAACATTTGCATATGTTAATACCTCTGCAGCACGCCATCCACTGCCACACATAAATGCAAGTTGTTTATTAGTATCTATATTTTCTTTATCCCACATTTCCAATATCTCATATTGATTTCTCATTGTGTTATCTATATTACGATACTCTTCTAGTGATACACTGTCACTACCTGCATAACCATATAAGGCTCCTGGTATACGCCCTTTTTTATCATAATAGCTATATCCAGATATTTTACCTATATGTTCATCCCAAGAACGATTGTCCACTAACGTAAATTTATTTTTATCTCTTAGCTTTTGCTTTAATTCTGGTATACTAACAATTAGTTGTGGATTAGCTGGTATATTTGCCCCAAAAGTAGTACATGAACTCTTTGGATTGCTAGTTAACTCCAACTCATATCCTTCTGATAACCATGAGTTTATTCCGCCATTCAAAACTCTTACATCTCTTACTCCTATATATCGTAATATAGTAGCAATTCTATAAGAAGCCATAGATGCACTACTTGAAACTATCACAGTATCATCTTTTGTAAATCCATAGTCTAAAGCAAATTTGGCCAAATTATCATCATTAGTAAGCATCCATGTTGGAGGAGGTTCTATAATATCAGTATTTATATGAACACTTGTAGGTATATGCCCTTTTGCATAAGATTCTTTTTCTTCTCCCCAACTTGCTTCAATCATTTTTATATTCTTAGAATGTTCAAATGTCTCTGGAATTTTTCCATCCAAGATATCTTTTATTATAGAAGCAGGTACTATCATTTGATAATTCTTATATCTTTCCATTGGAAGATTTTCATTATTTGCCCATTGTTTAATATCATATTTATATAGATTTTTATATCCTTTTTTAGATAAGTAAGTAGCTACAAGTAAAGCATCTTTTCCATTAGCATCATATAGTACTATATTTTTATCTAAATCAATACCTTTTGTTTTTAGTGCTTGTTCTAGTACCTTATCTTTTTTATCTGAGTCTACATATAACCAATTCGCAGAAAAATCTACTGCTCCTCTTATATGTCCTCCTCTTTTTACTCCATCTAATTTCCAGCCATTATATGCATCATTTAAGCGAGTATCAACTATAACCCAAGATTCTTCTTGTACTTTCTCTTTCAAATCTTCTGTAGAAATTGATTTAACATTAACACAAAAATCTTCTTCTATTTCTTCTCTGAATTTTTTTGACATAATTTGTACTCCGATTTCTAAGCAATCTTTTATTATTTTAATCTATTTAACTAAATCAAAATCATATTCATCTACACCATCAATTGAATTATATACTTTTGTAAATCCATTCTCTGAAAGTATTTTAGCTGCTTGTCCACTTCTGTTTCCAGTTCTACAGTATAAGATTATATCCTTATTTTTATCAAGTTCTCCCATTTTCTTTTCTGTGTCTTCTAATGGTATATTGATAGCTTCTTTTAAATGTCCAGTTTCAAATTCCTTTGCCTTTCTAGCATCTATCACTATAGCATCTTTATTTTCGCTTATTAACTTTAACATTTCAGGCGCAGTTATATCATTATATGTAACTAGTCCATAATCAAAATCTTTTACACCTTCTGCATTATAAACATCTTTAAATCCATTTTTTATTAATATTTCAGCCGCTTTTGCACTTTTTTTACCTGAGTTACAATACGCTAATATAGTTTTATCCTTATATCCTTCTAAATCACTTAATTTACCTTCTAAATCATCCACTGATATATTTATACCATTTATAATATGACCTTTAGCATAGTCGTCTGCACCTCTTACATCTAATATCAATAACTCTTTATTTTTCTTCATCATTTTTACAGCCTCTTCTCCTGTGGCTTCTTTATAACTAGTCTTATCTTGACTTTGAGAAGATTCTTTTGGTTTTTCTGATTCTTTAGAATCACAACCAACTACACTCCCTAATGTTAATACTAAAGTTAAACCAATAGCTAAAACTTTAAATCTTTTACTAAATTTCATAAAATTACCCTCCAAATATTAAAAATATTCCCTTTTTTGATATAAAATCTTATTTTATTATAGTATTCGAATTCATTATAACAAAATTAAAATATATTTGATACTTATTTACTTGATTACAGTTATAGTTTTTTTCTATAATTCAATAGGAAAGAATAGAATTTTTCTTTGTTCTATAAATACATTTACCTTTTCATTTATTTCATATAAATTATTGTTACTACTAGCTTTTAATACAGTTCCGTCAATATCTACATCATAGTAAATTTTATCTCCTGCATATCTCTTTCTTAATATAATCCCTTCTCTTCCTACATCATTATTAATCGCTTTTAGGATTATACTTTCTTTTGGTATCATTAATTCTACATTATCTATATTTATATTTTTATATTTATCTAATTTAATAGAAATTATATCATTTACAAATTCTCCGTTTCTTATATTTCCTATTAAATAATTTTTTTCTCCAAATATATTTGCAACTTCTTTACTTTTGGGATTTTCATAAAGGTTATCTGGCTTGTCGAATTGTTTAACCTCACCATTTAACATAACTGCTATTCTATCACTCATCATCAATGCTTCTTCTTTGTCATGTGTTACTAATACCGTTGTTATCTTTAGATGTTTTTGTAATCCTAATACAAATTCTCTCATTTCATTGCGTAAATTAATATCTAAATTTGAAAATGGCTCATCTAATAACAGTACCTTTGGATTTATTGCTAAAGACCTTGCTATTGCAACACGTTGTTGTTGTCCTCCTGAGAGTTCGTTTGGATATTTATTTTCATATCCTTTTAGCTTAACTAAATTTATAAGCTCATTTACTTTACTTTGTCTTATATTCTTGTTTATTTTTTTCATTTTAAGACCAAATTCTATATTTTCATATAAAGTCATATGTGGAAATAGTAAACAATCTTGAAAAACTATTACAGTATCTCTTTTTCCTATAGGTATATCTAATACTGATTCATTATTTAAAAGTATGTCTCCGTAATCAGGATGTAGAATACCAGCAATTAATTTTAGAGTAGTACTTTTTCCACAACCTGATGGGCCTAAAAGAGAAACTATTTCTCCTTCTTTTATATCCAAATTCATATTGTTTAAAACTTTTATTTTGTTAAAACTCTTACATAAATTTATAAGTTTAACTGATGACAATTGTTACACCTCCAATCGTACTAAAATAGCCTTGTATTTTGAATATGTTTATATTTCTTTTTTACATTGTATTCTATTATTATCAAGATAAATAAACTTATTATTAAAAAAACCATACTATACAAAGATGCTATTGTCCTGTCTCCACTTTGTATATATGGAAACATAATCATTGGATAGGTTATGACACTACCTCCACCTATAAGAAGAGTCAAAAAATATTGACTAAATGATATTATGAAAGACATACTTGATGCACCCAATATCCCTGGCAAAATCAAAGGGAAAGTCACATATCTAAATGTATTAAATCTACTTGCTCCAAGTACTCTCGCTTGTATTTCTAAATTATCACCTATTAATTTATAAACATCTGTTATTATTCGAACTGAATATGGTATGCATGGAAGTATATTTATAATAATTACTCCCAAAATATTATTGGCTAGACCTATTCTTATAAATGCTATATGTATGCCCATAGCAACAGATATTAGTGGAATTATAATTGGAGACAATATCAGTAACTCACAAAACCTTTTTCCTTTAAAGTTATATAATGCTAATGCTTTGGATGCTGGTATGCTTAATAAAATAGTGACTAAGACTACAGTTATTGATATTATAATACTTCTCAAAATAATATTCAGATTACTTATATCTAAAATATATCTAAATCCTCTTAATGAAAATTCATTAGGTAAAAGATTTGGAAATGGCCATGTATTTACAACTCCCCATATTGTCAATAATATTATAGGAGTTATAATAACTACAAACAGGATATTAAGAATTATATTAAATTTTTTACTCATAGATACTCCTATACATTATATTTTGATATTTTATTAAAAAATCTATCATAAATTATTAATAGTATAAAACTTATTCCAGATAATAAAACATTGATACACATTGAGATTGGTCTTTGCATTAAATCTGAGCTAGCATAACTCAGATATGCTTGAACTGGTAATGCTTTTGGAGTTGATGCTCCTATTAAAAAAGGAACTTCAAAAGAACCAAACGAAAAGGCAAAAATTATTATAAATGAAGAAATTATTGTGGGCATAGCAAGCGGCAACACTATATATCTAAAAGTTTGAAGTTTACTTGCACCTAAATTTATAGATACGTGTTGTAGATTATCATTTATATTTTTCAGTATATTATAAACCATTAGTGTTATATATGGTATTCCTTTCCACAGATAAACTAAAATTATCCCTATTCCATTTTTATCAGAAACCATTGGTATAAATTCAGATGAATCCTTTATTATATTGAAAAAGTAAAATACTCTTGAAATTATACCTGTTTGAGAAAATATTATAAATACCAATAATACAACTATTATATGTGGAACTACTAGTGGAATATTTAGAATCATATATCTAACTTTAGAAAATCTATTTTGAGACATTATGTATGCTAAAAGTATACCTATAATAACAGCTAAAATCGATGACACTAAAGAAATCTTCAAACTAAAGATAAGAGATTCTAAAAAATTAGAATCTCTAAAAATTTCTCTATAATAACTTAATGTAATTTGCTCAAGACCAATCTGAGGAAAAAATCCTAGACTTTGCGAGATGCAATTTATAATTCCTACACCCATTATAAGTATCAAGATGATAGATACAGGTGCTATTAATAAATATGGAATTATTTTATCATTAATTATTTTACTTTTCACTTTCTAGTACCTCTTGAGTCCATATTTTTTCTATTATTGGAACTATTCCTGCTTTTAATTCTGGAACTGAATTTTTTAATACTATAGTTTCACTAAATTTCTTAACATCTTCACTTGGAATCTTTTTCATATCTAAAACAGATGTATCTCCCCAATTTTTAGTTTCTGTCTTAGAGGATTGTGCATCTATACTCA
Source organism: Clostridioides sp. ZZV15-6388 (assembly GCF_020657755.1). Taxonomy (NCBI): domain Bacteria; kingdom Bacillati; phylum Bacillota; class Clostridia; order Peptostreptococcales; family Peptostreptococcaceae; genus Clostridioides; species Clostridioides sp. ZZV15-6388. Next base: position 13,089 of record NZ_JAGWCU010000043.1, read on the forward strand.
TCAAGAAATCTATTAACGCTATTGCACCTTCTTTATTTTGAGAATTATCTGGTATAGCAACAAAGTGTGTGTTACTTATATTTCCTTTTTCAAATTCTATTGCTTTTGTAGATTTGCTAAACTCTCCATTTTCTATTCTTCCTAATAATACATTTGGAGCATAAGTCATTGTAAAATAAGTTTCATTATCTGAATACATATTATCTAACTGGGAAGATGTCGCAGGATAAGTTTTACCTTTATTCCATAAGTATGGTTTTATTTCTTTAAGATAATCCATAGCTGGTTGTATGGCTTGTTTTACTTTAGCTTCATCTTCTGGTAAATTTTTTACTTTATCATATCCTACTACATCATATATTATATTTCTAACAAATGCACTTCCTGTAAAATCTGGTGGAGCTGGATAAGTAAATTTTCCAGGATTAGATACAATTGCTTCTTTTAGTGTTTCTGCATCAGTTATTTTTGTATTAATCTTAGATGTATCTGTTACAACTGCAAATTGAGATTTACCCCAAGGAGCTTCCATCCCCTCTACCTTAACTCCGAAATCTGTAGTAATATCTTCAGAAGATGAATCAACATACTTTTCATAATTAGAAAGTTTCTCTACAAAAGGTCCAAATAACAATTTATTCTCTTTTGCTGTTTTAAAGTTTTCTCCATTTATCCAAACCACATCTATAGTACCCTTAGCACTTCCAGCTTGTTTTTCTGACAATAGTTTATTAAGAATGTTTTCTATATCCATTCCTACTCTTTTTACAGTTATGTCATAGTCTTCTTTCATCTTTGGAATTACATAACTATCAAACCATTTATTCATTACTTCATTTCCACCATATCCATAAAAGTTAACTGTTGTACCTTTTGCAGATTTTAAAATCTCTTCATTGCTACTTTCTAATATGTCTTTTTGAGGCTCTTCTTTTTTATCGTTATTTGAGCACCCTACCAATCCAAATATAAGTCCTAAACATAATAGTATTGTTAATATCCTTTTTTTCATTTTTTCCCCTCTCGAAAATTAATTTATAATATTTTTTTTGCTTCTAATAGTCTTTGAACTGCTGTAAATAAAACTACTATAGAAAATAGATTTGCTATCATCCCAATATAACTTTGAAATAAAATCATCAAAGTAAAAAGTATAAATCCCTCACTCCTTTCAGCTACGCCAGCTTGATAATAAAATGATTTCATACCTTTTTTATCAGTTAAAGCACCAACAGTTAAAAATATAGTCATTGACATAAGAATACTACTTAAAAGAATCATTAGATTTAATCTTACATCAATCATCTTCAAACCAAATACTAAAATCATACTTATTTCTACTATTCTATCAAAAGTAATATCCATTAATGTTCCAAATAAGGATGTTTTATTACTACTTCTAGCCATATCACCATCTACAGCATCTAAGTATCCTGAAACCCATAATGTAATTATTGCTAGCACTTTCATATCGAGATATATAAATAAAGACGTAGATATTCCAACTATAAGCGCTATTATTGTTACGTTATTTGGGGTTAATTTAAGTTTTAAAAAGAACTCTGCTCCTTTGCTTATAAATGGCTCTACATATTTTCTTGCATGTGTATCTAACATATCATTTCCTTTCATTAGCTTATATACTTTTTATGTGCATTTATTAAGTTTCTATATTCATCTTCTTTGCTAATGCTATTCCTTTATACCTTGTGCTCCATTTTTTAATAGATGATGTTTTTTTCTGGGTTAATTTATTTTTGTTTATAACATCAACATCAAAAATAAAATCTAATACATGTAGTACTTTTTTATCTGCCATTAACATAGACTCACAACAAGATTGACAGTATGAGATTACATAATCTGTTTTTTCATTATTTGCTCTACTTTTGGTCTGGTTTATAGCAACTTCATTATTAGTAACCCTTACCATACCTCCAGAGCCACAACATTCTGTGTTTTCTCTATTTTTTTCAAATTCAATTATTTTTATTCCCATAAAACCCAGTATATCTCTGACTGACTCATGTATATTATGCTCATTTCTTATAGGGCATGGGTCATGTAATAAAAATTCCTGATTTAAATCATCATAATGATTTTTTAGATTTTCTGGAAGCCCATATTCTTTTATCACCTCCCATATTGAAATCACTTTTATATCACTGTTATTTCTTATAGTATTAAAACAATTTGGACAAGCTACGATTACCTCATCTATATCATTTTCTCTAAATAGCTTGTCTATTTTAGAATAATATTCATCAAATTTATTTGTATCTCCCATAGCTAAAGTTGGCTTGCCACAACATTCAAAAGCTAAAGATATATTTTCTATATGATTTTCTAAATATTTATATGTTTCTAATACTAAGTCACTACTATAGCTAGAAAGGCTACATCCTGGGAAAAAAATCTTTTTAGTGTTTTTTTTAATAAATTGTTTTGAGAATAATGGAGAGAAACTATTAGTTTGATGAAATTTTATTGTTCTATATCCTATATCATTTAATTCTTTTTGATTATCATGGAATATTTCTTTCCTTACATCAAAAAACATTTCTTTTAAATCTATATCTTTTGGACACTCCACCTTGCATATTCCACATAACATACAGGAATATGGCATATTTTTATTTATTGATTTATTTTGTAAAATATCTATCATAAGTGCTCTTGGTGAGTCTCCAAATTCTTTCATCATAGGACATACTTTAAAACATTTTTTGCAATTTATACAATCATTGTTATTTTTTTCGATTTTTTTTAATGTCTCTAGTTTTAGCTTTACTTCTTTTATACAAATACACCTCCAGATTGATTAATAGTTTTTTTCTATAATAAAAAACTCATTCTATAAAATTATAACAAATAGAATGAGTTTTTTCTAATAGATATTATCTATGCAATTTTTAATATATTTTTATTCAACTGTTACTGATTTAGCTAAGTTTCTTGGTTTATCTACATCGCAACCTCTTAGTACAGAAACATGATAAGCAAGTAATTGCATTGGTACAACTGCTAATATTGGTGATAAAATATCATCTGAGTTTGGTATATATATTATTTTTTCAGCAGCTTTTTCAACGTCTTTGTTATGACTTTGAGCAATTGCTACGACATAAGCTCCTCTTGCTCTTACTTCTTCCATATTAGAAACCATTTTTTCAAATAATTTTTCTTGAGTAGCTATAGCAATTACAGGAGTTCCTTTTTCTATTAATGCTATTGTTCCATGTTTTAATTCTCCTGCTGCAAAAGCTTCTGCATGTATATATGATATTTCTTTTAATTTCAATGAACCTTCCATTGCTAAACTATAATCTATACCTCTTCCTAAATAGAAAGCATGGTCAGAGCTAACAACTGTTTTAGCAACTTCTTTTATATATTCCTCATTGTCTAATATTTCTTGTATTTTTGATGGTATTTCTTTCATCTTAGAAATCATACTATCATAAAATTCTCTAGTTATTGTTCCTTTTTTAATAGCAAAATCTAAAGCTATCATATATAAAGAAGTTATTTGAGTTGTATATGCCTTAGTTGATGCAACTGCTACTTCAGGTCCTGCCCAAGTATAGAAAACATCATCTGATTCTCTTGCTATAGATGAACCTACAACATTAGTTATTGAAAGTATTCTTGCTCCTTTAGCTTTTGAATCTCTTAATACTGCTAAAGTGTCTGCTGTTTCACCAGATTGGCTAACTAATATTACTAATGAGTTTTCATCTACAAATGGGTCACTATATCTAAATTCTGACGCTATATCAGTTATTACTGGTATATTTACAAATTTTTCTATAGCATACTTACCAAGTAATCCAGCATTATATGCTGTTCCACAAGCTACTATATAAACTTTATTTATTTTATCTAAATCTTCTTTAGAAATATTTATGCTATCTAAAATTATATTTCCATTATCATCAAGTCTTCTTTCTAGAGTATCTCTAACTCCTGTTGGTTGCTCATGTATTTCTTTTGACATAAAGTAATCATATCCACCTTTAGATGCAGCTTCTACATCCCATGTTACATGGAATACTTCTTTTTCTACAAGATTTCTATTAGAATCATAAATTGTTACATTTTCATCTTTTAGGTGAACTATCTCTCCATTGTCTAAGAAATAAACATCTCTAGTATATTTTAATAAAGCAGGTATATCTGATGCTATAAAGTTTTCGCCTTCACCCACACCAACTACAAGAGGACTATCTTTTCTTACTGCAACTAATTCATTTCCATGATCTTTACATATAACACCTAATGCATAAGCTCCTCTTAATTTTGATATAGTTTTATATACAGCGTCTAATAAGTTACCTTCATAGTATTTATCTACTAAATGTGCTATTACTTCTGTATCTGTTTGAGATTCAAATTTAACACCTTCAGAAATTAATTCTTCTTTGATTTCCATATAATTTTCTATTATCCCATTATGAACAACTGCTATTGTTTTAGCTTGATTAAAATGAGGATGTGAGTTTACATCAGAGGGTTCTCCATGAGTTGCCCATCTTGTATGTCCTATTCCCAAATTTCCATCAATAGGATTTTTTTCTAAATCTTCTGCAAGCACAGAAAGTCTACCTTTGAACTTTCTAATATTAAGTTCATCACAATTAGAACCATTAACTGCTATTCCTGCTGAGTCATAACCTCTGTACTCTAACTTAGAAAGCCCCTCTACGATAACTTCTGCTGCCTTTCTACTTCCTAAATATCCAACTATTCCACACATTATTTGTGTCCTCCTAAAAATATTATTTATATATTTTAAGAGTTAGGTCATATAAGTTTACTTTGGCTTCCCTTTGTCCATAGGATTACTCCTATTATTTAAAGAAGTCTTTCGATGGTAAACACACCGCAGAGCATCCGCCGACAATTCGATTAACTCTGACCTCGTCAACTTAGTTCCAATAATACTTAATTCTTGTGCCTATAACTAAGTTCTGGCGCTTAGAAAGGTGTCCTCAGGGTTTATATCTGAGAATACCCTTATAAATTACGATAATTTTTCTTGTATAATATTAGCTAAATTTGTTGCTAATTCTTTTATTTGACCTTCCTCTTTACCCTCTAACATAACTCTAACCAATGGTTCAGTTCCTGATGGTCTTATTAAGACTCTACCATTTCCATCTAAAATAGATTCTATTCTTTCTATTTCAGTTTTTATTTCTGGATATTCCATATATTTGGTTTTATTTTCATTTTTTATTGTTGCATTCACTAATACTTGTGGATATTGACTCATTATTGATGCAAGTTCTGATAAAGGTTTCTTTTCTTGCAATATTATATTTGCAAGTATTAAAGAACTAAGAACTCCATCTCCTGTAGTATTGTAATCTAAGAATATCATATGTCCAGATTGCTCTCCACCAAGATTATATCCATTTTTAACCATATCTTCTAAAACATATCTATCTCCAACTGCTGTAGTAGATAATTTTATTCCATTTTCTTTTGCAGCTATTGTTAATCCTATATTACTCATAACTGTAACTACTAAAGTATCTTGTGCTAATTTATTATTTTTCTTTAAATTTAAAGCACTCAATATCATTATATGGTCTCCATCAACAATTTGACCCTCTTCATTTACTGCAATTAATCTATCAGCATCTCCATCATATGCAAGACCTAAGTCAGCATTATGTTCCAAAACAGCCTTTTGAAGTTGTTCTGGATGTGTAGAGCCACATTTATAATTTATATTGTTTCCATCTGGTGAACTATTTATTGAAATTACACTTGCTCCTAATTCATCAAATACTATTGGTGCTACTTTATACGATGCACCATTAGCACAGTCCAAAACCACCTTTAATCCTCTAAAATCAGTGTTAATTATTGATTTTAAATAGTCTACATAGTCTCTTTGTGCATAATGCTCATGTAATCTTCTTCCTACATTTTCACCAACTGGCATACAATCTACTTTATCTATATCATCTATATATTCTTCTATCTTTAACTCTATTTCATCATCCAATTTATATCCATTTTTATTAAAGAATTTAATTCCATTATATTCAACAGGATTATGAGATGCAGATATAACCACACCACAATCAGCACCATATTTTCTAGTTAAATATGCAACTGCAGGGGTTGGTATTATTCCAACAGTAATAACATCACATCCAACAGACATAAGACCTGCTATTAAAGATGCCTCCAACATATCTCCAGATATTCTAGTATCTTTGCCTACTACTACTTTTACTCTATGGTCTCCTTGAGCTAAGACAAATCCACCAGCTCTACCAAGTCTATATGCTAAATCACATGTTAATTCTGTATTTGCTACTCCTCTAACTCCATCTGTTCCAAAATACTTTCTCACTAAATATTCTCCTTTCATAATTGAAAAGCTTGTAATTTGTATTATATTTTTATAATTCATAAAATACTATTATATTCTTAATTTCAGTCATAAAAATATTTTAATACTTCTCAGCAAAAAAGACAATAGAAATAATTCTATTGTCTTTTTTTTGACATCTTTTTTCTTTATTAGTTAGTTGCTCCACAACATGCAGCATCCATACCTTTTTGTAAAGCTTCTCTGTTTAATGGAACAAATTTTTCTTTTCTAGGTCCAAAAACTTTTTTAAATGCTTCTAATACAGATTCTATATCCACTGTATCAGCTACTTTTAAGTAAGCTCCTAGCATTATCATATTAGCAACTTTATCATTACCTAATTCAACAGCTAATTCATTTGCTGGGATATAATAAACATCTACATCTGTTCTTTCAACTTTTTCTTTTATTAAAGAACTGTTTACTATTATTTTTCCACCAGGTACAACATCGTCTTTAAATTTTTCAAATGCTGGTATATTTAATAATATAGCTGCAGTTGCATCATCTGTTATAAGTGGAGAACCAACAGGTTCACTAGATACAGTTACTGCACAGTTTGCTGTACCTCCACGCATTTCTGGTCCATAAGATGGTAACCAAGAAACTTCTTTTCCTTCTAACATTCCTGCATAAGTAAGTAATTGTCCCATAGACATAACACCTTGGCCTCCGAAGCCTGCACATATTACTCTAGCTGTAGACATTTACTTCACCTCCTCAACTTCAACATTTTTGAAATTTCCTAATGGATAGTATGGTATCATATTGTCTCTTAACCATTGTAAAGCATCATTTGGAGCTAGTCCCCAGTTTGTAGGACAAGTAGATAATACTTCTACTATTCCAAATCCTAATCCTGCTTGTTGAACTTGGAATGCTTTCTTTATAGCTTTTTTAGCTTGTCTAACATGAGCTGGAGTATCAACTGCTACTCTTTCTACGAATACAGCTCCTGTTAATGTAGCTAACATTTCACTTACTCTTATTGGATAACCTTGAGTTTCAGCATTTCTTCCTGATTGAGCAGTAGTAGCTCTTTGTCCAACTAATGTAGTTGGAGCCATTTGTCCACCAGTCATACCATATGTTGTATTGTTTACAAATATAGTAGTTATTTTTTCTCCTCTAGCAGCTGCATGAACTATTTCAGCAGTACCGATTGAAGCTAAGTCTCCATCACCTTGATAAGTGAATACTGTGTTTTCAGGATGAACTCTTTTTATTCCTGTAGCAGCAGCTGGTGCTCTACCATGAGCTGCTTCTTGAGTGTCACAGTTAAAATATTTATATCCTAAAACTGAACATCCAACTGGAACAACACCTACAGCATCACCTAATACTCCTAATTCTTCTAATACTTCACCAACTAATCTATGGATTATACCATGTGTACATCCTGGACAGTAGTGAGTTTGAGTATCTTGTAACCCTTGAGTTTTCTTAAATACAACAGCCATTATCTAGCACCTCCTGCAACCAATTCTCCGGCAATAATTTTTTTAGCTTTTTCAACTATTTCTGCTGGTGTTGGAGTCATTCCTCCTGGTCTTCCATGGAAGTAAACTGGTAATTTACCTTCTACTGCCATTTTTACATCTTCCACCATTTGTCCCATACTCATTTCAACAGTTAATATGTTTCTAGCACTAGGGATTTGGTCAAATGCTTCAAATGGGAATGGCCATAATACTTTAGGTCTTATAAGACCTGCTTTTATTCCTTCTTCTCTTAATATATCAATTGCACTTTTCACTATTCTTGAAGTAGTTCCATAAGCTGCAAATATAAATTCAGCGTCTTCTGTTTTGTACATTTCATATTGTACTTCATTTTTTTCCATTTCATTGAATTTAGCTTCTAAGTGCCAACAGTGATCTTCTAATACTTCTGGCTCTAAGTATAAAGAGTTTATTACATTAGGTACTCTTTTTCCTTTAGTTCCAACAGTTGCCCAATCTTTAGGAGGCAATTCTCTTTTCTTTTCAGGAGCTTTGAATTCAACTGGTTCCATCATTTGACCTATCATACCATCTGCAACTACCATAACAGGTGATCTGTAGTAATCTGCAACATCAAAAGCTTCCATTATCATATCAACAGCTTCTTGAACTGTAGCTGGTGCGAATACTGGAGTTCTGTAGTCTCCGTTTCCTCCACCTCTTGTAGACATAAAGTAGTCAGCTTGTGAAGGTTGTATACTTCCAAGTCCTGGACCACCTCTCATTACGTTAAGTACAACACAAGGAACTTCTGCTCCTACTGCATATGTTATACCTTCTTGTTTTAAAGCAACTCCTGGTGAAGATGAAGAAGTCATAACTCTTGCTCCTGCACCTGCTCCACCATAAACCATGTTTATCGCAGAAACTTCTGATTCAGCTTGAACGAACGCTCCACCTATTTTAGGTAACTCTCTTGATAAATATTCTGGTAATTCACTTTGTGGAGTTATTGGGTAACCGAAGAAATATTTGCAACCAGCTTCTATAGCTGCTTTTCCAAATGCTTCGTTACCTTTCATAAGTATCTTAGCCATTAAAATTCCCCCTTAAATATTAATTTAAATTAATCTCTTTCTACTGTTATAACTACATCTGGACACATAGTTGCACAACTTGCACATCCTATGCATTTTTCCATTTCAGAAACAGTTGCTGGGTTATAACCTTTTTTGTTTATTGTGTTTGAGTCTAATTGTATGATTTTTACTGGACATGCTTCAACACATAATCCACAACCTTTACAACGTTCTTGATTAAAAGATACTTTTCCTTTAGCCATTTACCTAAGCCTCCTTAAACTTTCTATATATTTGAGCCCAAACTACATCCAGTCTTCTCTCATATATAATTTTATCGGAAAAATTTCTCCCTCTAAATCTTTTGGTAATTGTTCAACAAGATTTTCTAAGCATGCAACATATCTTATTGGTATATTACATTCCTTAGAAACTTCTTCTGCAACTTTTTGACCTCTTAAAACATCATCAATAGTAGTAAACCTAATAAGATGAGTATTATTAATTAGACCTGTTACCTTTAGTTTAGAAGATTTCTCTATTTCCTTTATATATTGGATAACTTCTTCAGAAGTTTGAGTTTTCTCCCTATTTGCATTTATTACAAAAAGCATGTCATAGTCGCCTTCTTTTAATAAATGACTAAATCCTCCTATAACTCTAGCACCTACATTATCTCCGCCTAAGTCTATAACAGAATTGTATGAATGGTCAACCATAGGTGACATTACCTCTGCTGATACTGCTGGTAAATCTAATGTTGGAGCATTAATCGAACTATCTATTGGTTGTATACCTAAAGATTTCATTAGCTCTTTCTTTTCTCTAGTTCTAAAATATACATTCACCACATCCAAATCGGATATAGCAACTTTGCCAGAAACCATCTCTCTTAATTTAACAACATAGTTCATCGCAAATTCACTTTTACCACTTCCATAGTGACCTGTTATGATTCTTATTCTTTTATCATTAGTTATCATAAACTTGAGCCTCTTCTTCACCAGTTAAGACTCTAAGTCCACCTTGAGCTAATGCAATCATTTCATCTTCACCTGGATAAACTTTTACATCTGCTATGAATTTAACTCTATCTGCAATCATATCTGTAAACATTTTTGAATATGCGATTCCACCAGTTAATAATATTGCTTTTACATCTCCCTTAAGAACTGCAGCATTAGCTCCTATTTCTTTAGAGATTTGATATGCCATAGCTTCGTATACTAATTTAGCTTTTTCATCACCAGCTTCAATTCTTTCTTCAACTTCTCTAGCATCATTAGTATTTAAGTATGCAACTAATCCACCATTACCTTTTATTTTCTTTTTAATTTCATCTTGAGTATATTCTCCACTGAAGCACATTTTTACTAATGCTCCTACTGGTAATCCACCACTTCTTTCTGGAGAGAAAGGTCCTTCTCCATCTAATGCGTTTGCAACATCTACTATTCTACCATTTTTATGAGCTCCAACAGAAACTCCTCCACCCATATGTGCAACTATAAGATTTATATCTTCATATTTTGTGTTTATCTCTTTAGCATATCTTCTTGCTATTGCCTTTTGATTTAAAGCATGTACTACACTTGCTCTACTTATTTCAGGCATACCAGAAATTCTAGCAATCTCTTCTAGTTCGTCCACAACAACTGGGTCTACTATGTATGAAGGAACATTAACTTCATCACCTATTTGTTTTGCTATTATACCACCTAAATTTGAAGCATGTTCTCCTAAAACTCCTACTTTTAAATCTTCTATCATAACGTCACTTACTGAGTAAGTTCCACCTTTTATAGGCTTAAGAAGACCACCTCTACCTACTACAGCATCTAAGTCAGATGTTTTTACTCCACCTTCTTTTAGTGCTTCTTCTATTACTTGTTTACGAAATTCAAATTGGTCTGAAACCTTCTCATATTTTCCTATTTCTTCAGAAGAGTGTCTTAGTGTTTTTTCAAATACTAAATCCTCATTATCAAATACAGCTATTTTAGTTGATGTCGAACCAGGATTTATTGTTAAGATTTTAAATATTTTGCTCATTTGCCTATTTCCCCCTTAAATTTAAGCCTTTGCTGCCATTAAAACGCCCAAAGCTATTGAGTTAAGTTTAGTTTCTTCACTATCTGCTCTAGAAGTTAATATTATTGGTGCTTTAGCTCCAACTATAACTCCTGCATTTTTTGATTTTGAGAAAAATACTAAAGCTTTATATAATATATTACCACCTTCGATGTCTGGAGCCAATAATATATCAGCTCTTCCTGCTACAGGATGATCTATACCTTTATGTTTAGCTGCTTCTAAAGACACTGCATTATCTATTGCAAAAGGTCCACCTACCATACAACCTTTGATTTCTCCTCTTTCATACATTTCTTCAAGTTCTTTAGCTTCAACTGTATCTTTCATTTTTGGATTTACTTTTTCTTTTGCGCATATTGCAGCAACTTTTGGTTCACTTATATCTAATGAATGTGCTACTGTGCAAGCATTTTCTATGATTTGCTTTTTAGTATTTGTATCAGGAGCTAAGTTCATAGCTGCATCAGTTACGAAAAATAATCTGTCATACCCCTCTACATCAAATACTGCTACGTGGCTTAATACATTACCAGTTCTAAGACCTACTTCTTTGTTTAAAACTGCTTTTAGTATTATTGATGTGTCTACTAACCCTTTCATTACCATATCGGCTTTTCCTTGTGAAACTAATTCAACAGATTTTAGAGATGCTTCTGCTAAATCTTTTATATCTATTACTTCATAATTTTCGATATCCATGTCTATGCTTTTTGCAATTTCTTTAGTCTTTTCTATATCACCTATTAAAATGGCATTTGCTATTTTTTCTTTTCTAGCCATTTCAACTGCCATTAAAACTTCTTTATCTTGACAACATGCTACTGATATAGTTTTAGGTCCTCTTTCTTTTGCAAACTTAATTACTTCTTCAAAACTTCTCATGCATTTCCACCTCATCTTGAATTTTTTGAAATAGAATTTTTATATCTCAATTAAATTATAACTCGTTCAGCAACGTTTTCCTAGGGATAATTGAAATATTTAATTCAAAAATATTTATTTAATCTATTTATCAGTCTTTTTTCATATATCTAACACTTTTTAGATTTAACAAATATCTCATTGTCCTTATTTTATAATATAACTAAAATAAACAAGATGCAACAAAAACATAAAATTAACAAACTTAATTTTATAGATTTTTTTGTCGCATCTTGTAACAACTAAATATTCAAAATATTTGTTCATTCCACTTCAACAATATTAGGTTCTATATTTATTTTTTTAAATTGATATGTTGTTTCATATTTTATTTTATATTTATCATTTTCAGTAGGTGCTTCTGATAAATCGATATATAACGAAATATCTTTTTTATTTAGCTTACTTAAATCTTCTGTTGATTCTACAACAACTTGAATATCTCCAGTAGAAATTATACTTGGATTGTCCATATTTGCTGGAATATTTCTTAACATAATATCTTCTGGACTATATACAAACTCAGCACTTAATTGTTTTGTTTCATTTAGCTTTATAGTTATAGAGGTATCATCAATAGTTATTCCTTCTGGAATCTCTAGACTCACCTCTTTTTCTTCTCCATTAGCTAAATCAACTAAATCAATAGGTTTTGTCTTAATATAATTTATTTTGTCTATATTTTCTTTTTTACCTTTTATTGTAACTTCATCTTTACTTAATTTATAATTTTTCAATGTATTATTATCTTGATTATTATCCTTTAAATCTACTCTTATTGGTACAGTTTTTTCTTTTAATAATTCTACACTTGCTGTTACAGAACTTGAACTTAATGTCACACCTTCAACCTTAGTTCCATCACTATTTAAAGGTATTAAATCCAATTTTTTAGAGAAATCTTCTGTCTCGTTGCCGACATTTAGATTAGCTCTTACACTTTTAACTTCTTTAACTAAACTCATCGGACCCGATATATCGACATAATTTTTACTTAATTCAATATTATCTATATTTCTTTTTGAATTCCCACTTACTTCTACCTTTATATCTCTTTTTTCTTTTATATTTTTCTCAAGATTTACTATTAAAACATCATGCTTAAATTCTAAAGTAACACCTTGAGGAATATTTGCTTTTAAATATACTTCCTTCTTACCTTGTATTGGGTCTTCAACAGTTCCATACACATGTATATCCTCTTTTTTAACTTTTTGTACCTTTGATAAACTACCTTTTATATACACATCTGCTGTTAATTTTTCGTCTGGATATATAACAAGATTTTTATCATTTAAATCACTCATATTACTTATAGATACAGGTATATCTTCAAACCCTCTAGTTTCTTCAGGGTCAACTACAGCCATAACATACATCCATAAAGCAATTGCACTTAAAAATGATATTATTTTTATTTTGGTATTATTTTTTAGTCTATTTATCATTTAAATATACCACCTTTGAAAAAACTTCTTGTTTCTGTATTCGTTTTTAGATTACTACGTAATATATTCATCATTCTTTCTCTAGAAATATCTCTATATAACTTACCAGCTTTAGCAATTGATACGCCTCCAGTTTCCTCTGATACAATCAGCGTTATACAGTCAGAGACTTCACTTACACCTATTCCAGCTCTATGTCTAGTACCTAAATCTTTGCTTAAGTCCTTACTCTCTGTCAACGGCAAGAAACATGCAGCAGCCTTTACCTTAGAATCCCTAATTACAACAGCTCCATCATGTAATGGTGTATTTGGTATAAATATATTTATCAATAATTGCCTAGAAATTTCGGCATCAATTATAGTTCCTGTATTTATTATATCACTTATTCTGGTTTCTCTCTCCATTATGATAAGAGCTCCTATTTTTTGTCTAGAAAGTGAATATAAAGCTTCTACAATCTCTTCTATAGTTCTATTAAGAGTTTCTTCTGAAGTATTTACATTTTTTCCAAATAAATTAAACTTTGCTCTTCCTATATGTTCAAGCCCTGCTCTAAATTCTGGCTGAAAAATTATAAGAGCTGCTATAACTCCATAATCCAGCGCCTTAAGAGATATCCAATAAACGGTATGCAATTTAAAAGTGTTACTAAGTTGAGTTGCTAGCAAAAGAAATATTATACCTTTAAATACTTGTTCTGCTCTTGTGTCTTTTATAAACATAAATATTTTGTAAAAAATATATGCTACTATGGATATGTCAATTAAATCATATATACTCATTCTTAATATTATATTAAAAAATTCATTTAAAAAAGAATTTATATCTAACACAGTTTTATCCTCCTGTTCGATAACTTCTTAATTATTTACACTATGTATTATACTATATAAATCTAACTCTATACAAACTATTTAACTTTTGTGTAAATAATTCTATTTTTATAGATTGAGATTGTTAAATAATCTCTAAATACATTAAAAATATTGCTCATAAAATATATATTTTCTATTAAAGTTAAATCTAGTTTAAATAATTCAAATCATCAAGGCGCGAATACAAAATAGTACTCGCGCCTTGATGCAATTTTATACTATAAAATCTATTTCAAAATACATATTATCTTTCAATATATGTTCACTACAATAAATTTAATAATCTATTTATTAATTATATAAAATTGTAACATTATTTTTATTAATATTATATTGGTAATATTATTTTTATCTTATACCAATAATTTCCCTTATAAATAATTTATATCAACTTCTATTAATATCTTATTATGTATCTTTTCTAGAAATTATCTTTTATAATAAAAATAATTAAAACAGCTTATCTATTTTCAAAGTCATACATATATTACTTATAAGTATAACAATTCATTTAATACAATCTACAAACACCATATTATCAAGCACTTAGAATATCTAGTATTTCATAATATATTTCATCGTTCTTTTTCAGTATAAGAAATTAATTTATGAATTTAAATAGTATTCTAATGTCTCAGTACTATAAAGTATACAGTATAATGTATATGAGCCTATTTACTAATAATTAAGTCTATGCAATAAATCTTTCTATAAACTTCTTGTAGACTATTATACATTACCATTAATATGATTACAATATTAATGAATATAATGTAACTCTTATATAATTTGATATTTATAAATAAAAAGACACAGGTGACATGCATGTATCCTGTGTCTTTTTAAACAATATAAAAGTTTACTATAAATATAGTAAACTTTTCTTAATGAGCGCACAGGGATTCGAACCCCGGACACACGCCTTAGAAGGGCGTTGCTCTATCCAGCTGAGCTATGCACCCAAATTATTATGGAGCGGGAAACGAGATTCGAACTCGCGACTTCAACCTTGGCAAGGTTGCGCTCTACCACTGAACTATTCCCGCTTATTTAATTTGGCGACCTGGAAGGGGTTCGAACCCTCGACCTCCAGCGTGACAGGCTGGCATTCTAACCAACTGAACTACCAGGCCGCAAATGGTGGGACCAGCAGGGCTCGAACCTGCGACCCCCTGCTTGT
>NZ_JAGWCU010000044.1:0-27721 GCF_020657755.1 Clostridioides sp. ZZV15-6388
ATTATATGGTATATCATATAAATATAGATGAATAGCGTTAATATTTAAACAATTAATTGTAATTGACTTAATCAAAGTATATAATTTTTAATTTGAAAAAAATACTATTGTAAAATTACAAATATGTTCAAATTAAATTCACAAGTATTTCACATAATAAGAGTATACTGTAAACAAAAGGAGGTATTAAATATGGGAATAGTACTTATAACAGCAGCATTAGTTTTGGTTATGTATGGACTTTCAATTCTATCATATATATCAGAAAGCAATATATTAGAAGACACTGTAAATGATAACCAATAAGGTTTTAAATTATATAAATAAGTAGAACTGTAAGTAAAAATTACTTTTTATTTACAGTTTTTTTATATATTTATTAAATAAAGTTAATATATAAAAAATGATGTTTTATTTATAGCTATCAGTTTTCAAATTAATCTTTTCTATAAACTAACAAAAAATAATGTTTTGTTTATAGTATATATGGATAATAATAGTAAAGTATAATAATAATGAGAATAATATATAAGAAATAATAATATAAAGAGAGGTAAATTGTCATGGTAGATATTATTGTAATTGGTGCTGGACCAGCAGGTTTAACTTCAGCAATTTATGCTATGAGATCTGGTTTAAGTGTAACAGTCTTTGAAAAAAATATTTATGGAGGTCAAGTTGCAAGTACATCTGAGGTAGAAAATTATCCAGCAGTTCAAAAAATTTCTGGTATAGAGTTTTCTACTAACATATATAATCAAGCAGTCGCTCAGGGTGTTGATATTCAGTTTGATGAAGTAGAAGAGATAAATTTAGAAGGTAAAGTAAAAATTGTTAAAACAGCATCAGGAGAGCATAAAGCAAAGGCTGTTATCCTTGCAAATGGAGTCGAAAGACGTAAATTAGGATGTGTTGGAGAAAAAGAGTTTACAGGTAGAGGAGTATCTTATTGTGCAACATGTGATGGAGCCTTTTTTAAGAATAAAGAAGTTGCAATAGTTGGTGGAGGAAATACTGCATTAGAAGATGCTTTATTTTTAGCTAATAATTGTACAAAAGTGTACTTAATTCACAGAAGAGATGATTTTAGAGGTGAAGAAGTATTAGAAAAGTCAGTGAAGGCAAGAAAAAATATTGAGATACTTTACAGTCATGGTGTAGAAAAAATAGAAGGTGAAAAGACAGTATCAAGAATAGAAGTAAAAGACTTAAAAACTGAGGAGAAAAGAACTATAGATGTAAGTGGTATTTTCATTGCTATAGGACTTAAGCCTAACAATAAAATATTTGAAAATGTTCTTGAGTTAGATGAAGGTGGGTATATAGTTTCAGATGAATCTTGTACAACATCAGTTGAAGGTGTATATGTAGCAGGAGATAGTAGAACTAAGTTTTTACGTCAAATAATAACAGCAGCCTCAGATGGTGCTATTGCAGCTGTTCAAGCTGCTAACTATATAAATATTGAATAAATATAGCTTTTAAATAAAAATAGCCATATAACACTATAAAGAAAATATATCTTTAAGTATTATATGGCTATTTTAGTAAATAGATATTATAATTTATTTACCTTGTCTAGACTTATTATATCTCAATCTATCATGTTCATTTAATAATCTTTTTCTAAGTCTTATAGAATCTGGTGTAATTTCAACTAATTCATCATCTTCTATAAATTCTAATGCTTCCTCAAGAGTGAATATTCTAGGAGGTGATAATTTTATAGCATCATCTGAACCAGAAGCACGTACGTTACTCATTTTCTTGTTTTTACAAGGATTAACTACCATGTCATCTTTTCTAGAATTCATACCAATTATCATACCTTCATAAACTTCTACACCAGGGTCTACAAACATTGTAGCTCTATCACTTAAAGCATTAAGAGAATATCCCATAGTAACACCAGGCCCTTGTGCTATTAAGACACCATTTCCTCTTGAAGGTATTTCACCCTTAAATTCTTCAAATTTTTCGAATGAACGAACTAGAGTACCTTCTCCACGAGTAGCATTTATAAACTCACTTCTATATCCTAAAAGACCACGAGTAGGAGCTAAGAATTCTATTTTTACATAGTCTCCTTCTATTGACATAGACTCCATCATACCTTTTCTCATGTTCAATTCATTTATAATAGTACCTGAATAAACTTCTGGACAGTTTACAATAACTCTTTCTACTGGTTCCATTAATTTTCCATCTTCTTTATGCATTAAAACTTCAGGCTTAGAAACACCAACTTCATAACCTTCACGTCTCATATTTTCAAGAAGTATAGATAAGTGAAGTTCTCCACGTCCAGAAACTTTATACCCATCAGTAGTATCAAGAGGTTCAACTTTAAGTCCTACATTTACTTCAAGTTCTTTTTCAAGTCTGTCTTTTAAATGTCTAGTTGTAACGAATTTTCCGCTTTTTCCAACAAATGGAGAATCATTTACTAAGAAGTTCATAGAAAGAGTAGGTTCTTCTATTTTTATCATTTCCATAGGAAGTGGATTATCTAAATCACATAGAGTTTCTCCTATAGATATATCAGGAATACCAGATATAACAACTATTTCTCCACTAGTAGCTTCATTCACTTCAACTTGTTTTAAACCTTCATATACAGAAAGTCTTGATACTTTTCCTCTAGATACAACAGAACCTTCTCTACAAATAGCAACTTGTTCGTTGCTTTTAAGTGTTCCTTTATAGATTCTACCTATACCAAGTCTACCTACATAATCATCATATGCAAGAGCTGATATTTGGAATTGTAGAGATTCATTGTCGTAATCAGGATAAGCTTCAACATGATTTACAATAGTTTTAAATAGTGGAGATAGGTCTTCACTGTCATCATCCATTTCAAGTTTAGCTATACCTTGTTTAGCTATTCCATATATTATAGGGAACTCACATTGTTCGTCTGTTGCATTTAAGTCTACAAATAAATCGAAAACTTCATTAACTACTTCTTCCGCTCTTTGGTCTTTTTTATCAATTTTATTGATAAATAGTATTGGTTTTAAACCAAACTCTAAAGATTTTTGTAAAACAAATCTAGTTTGAGGCATTGGGCCTTCGCTTGCATCAACTAGTAAAATAACTGTGTCAACAGTTTTCATAACACGTTCAACTTCAGAAGAAAAGTCGCTATGTCCTGGTGTATCAACTATATTTATTTTATAGTCTTGATAGTTTATTGCACAGTTTTTTGAATATATAGTTATGCCTCTTTCTTTCTCAAGGTCGTTACTGTCCATAACGCAGTCTTTAACTACTTCATTTTCTCTAAAAACACCACTTTGAGAAAGGAAAGCATCAACTAGTGTTGATTTTCCTGCATCAACGTGGGCAATAACTGCGATATTTATAATTTTATGTTTTTGTGACATTTTTGTTGCTCCCTTCGATTAAAATAACTTATTAATTATATCACAATATATTATTAGGTACAAGGAAAAATAGATTAAAATGCATTAATATAATTTAAATTAGGTAAAAATGTTGATTTCAAATATATAAATTTATTTTGTTTAAAAAATTTTTTTAGACAAATAATAAATTTATAAATGAAAATACTAATTTAAAAGTAGAGGATGATATATATTGGAAGCAACTAAAATAATCATTAAATATTTTAACAGTGAAAGTGATACTTTCATAAAAGAAGAAGTAGATAATTTTGATGAACTTTTAAGATGGTCTAAAAAGTTTATTGAGGGTAAAAAAATAGAAGAAGATGTTTTATATATAAAATCTAAAGAAAACTATAAAGTAAATGTAGTTAAGCTTATAGAAGTTAAAGAATTGGAGATAGTAAGAAAACAACAGATACCTCCATACATGTAATAATAAAATTGATATAAATTGGAATACATGGAAATAATTTATTATAAAAAAAAATTTATAAAACTTATATTTGGGTATAACAGTATTAATTAGACATTAATTAGGAGGAACTTAAATATGATAAGAGTATGTCCAAACTGTTCAAATGTGGATGTAAATAAGTTAAAAACTTTAGTTGGAGAAGAAAATGTGAAGACTGGTTGTATAGGTCAATGTAGAGCATTTAAAAAGGAAGCTGTAGGAATAATAGATAATGAGCTTGAAATAAAAGAAACAGAGGAAGAATTTTTTGAAGCATGTAAGAAATAAAATATACATGTAAGAAAAAACTACAGTAGAAAATAAATTATATAAAAGAGAGCATATAAATTGAGTAAGTATTTAGCAATTTATGTGCTCTCTTTTTATGTATATATTTAATTATGAGTATACTTTTCTATTAAATACAGATAAATATAACTAAATTAAATTTATTTATTAAAAAAATATTGATTAAATATACCTATAGGGGGTATAATAAATACTATAGATTTCCAAATAAAGAATTTATCAATATTACATATCAAGATAAAACATACAAATTAATTGAAAATATATTGAAAGAGAGGAAGAGTTTATTATGAGTTCAAATAAAATAGTAGAAAATTATAAAATCACAGGTATGACATGTGCAGCTTGTGCAAAGGCGGTAGAAAGAGTAACTAAGAAATTAGATGGAGTATATGACCAAAGCGTAAATATAGCTACTGAAAAACTTAAGATAGAATATGATAATTCTAAAGTTAGCTTTGATGATATAAAACAAGTTGTAGAAAAAGCTGGATATGGAATTATAAAGGAAGAAAGTAATAAAAAAATTGATATGAAAATTGATGGAATGACATGTGCAGCTTGTGCAAAAGCTGTAGAGAGAGTAGTAAAAAAATTGGATGGAGTAGAAAGTATTAGTGTAAATATTGCAACAGATAAAGCTAATATAGACTATAATCCATCAAAAGTAAAACTATCTCAGATAAAAGCAGCTATAGAAAAAGCTGGTTATAAACCAATAGAAGAAGTAAAAAACAAAGTTGATGTAGATGAAGATAAAGTAAGAAAAGAAAAAGAAATGAATACTTTATTTATTAAATTCATAGTTGCAATAGTATTTGCAGTACCTTTGTTTTATATAGCAATGGGTCCTATGATAATAAAACCTATAGGACCATGGCCTTTACCAGAAATTCTAAATCCCATGACAAATACTCTAAATTATGCATTAGCCCAATTGATTTTAGTAATACCAGTAATGATAGCTGGATATAAATTTTATATAAATGGCTTTAAAGCACTTTTTTCTTTAAGTCCTAATATGGATTCTTTAGTTGCAATTGGTACATTGGCAGCATTTTTATATAGTCTATACACAACAATACAAATAGCAAATGGACAAATTCAGGGTATGCACCATCATCAGTTGTATTATGAAAGCGCAGGAATAATAATAGCACTTATATTACTTGGTAAATATTTAGAATCAAAATCAAAAGGAAAAACATCAGAAGCAATTAAAAAACTTATGGGGCTACAACCTAAAACTGCAATAGTAATAGTTGATGGTAAAGAAATAGAGACTCCTATAGAAGAAGTTGGAATAGGAGATATAATACTAGTAAAACCAGGGACTAAAATACCAGTAGATGGAGTTGTAATAGAGGGATATACATCAGTTGATGAATCTATGCTTACAGGTGAAAGTATACCAGTAGAAAAAAATATTGGAAGTAAAGTTACAGGTGCTAGTATAAATAAAAATGGTGTTATTAAATTTAAAGCTGAAAAAATTGGTGGAGATACAGCTCTTGCTCAAATAATAAAATTAGTTGAAGATGCACAGGGGACAAAAGCACCTATTGCTAAACTTGCTGATACTGTTTCTGGATATTTTGTACCAATAGTAATTGCAATAGCTATAGTCTCATCATTATTGTGGTTTTTAGTAGGTGGAAAAGATATAGTATTTGTACTTACTATATTCATATCAATACTTGTAATTGCTTGCCCTTGTGCATTAGGATTGGCTACACCAACTGCTATAATGGTTGGAACTGGAAAAGGTGCAGAAAATGGAATACTGATAAAAGGTGGGGAAGCACTAGAATCTGCTCACAAAGTAAATACAGTAATATTTGATAAAACAGGTACAATAACAGAAGGAAAACCAAAAGTAACAGATATTGTGTTAAATAATGTGGAAGAAGAATACCTAATTAAGATTGCTTCAAGTGCAGAGAAAGGTTCAGAACATCCTCTAGGAGAAGCAATAGTTAGATATGGAGAAGATAAAAATATACAGATTGAAAAAGTTGATAACTTTAAAGCTATACCAGGTGCTGGTATACAAGTTACTATAAATAATGAAAATATATTACTTGGAAATAGAAAACTTATGAACGACAATAATATCAACCTTAAAGATTTAGAGGAAAAATCTAATATACTAGCAAGTCAAGGTAAGACACCTATGTATATTGCTGTAGATGGAAATTTATCAGGGATAATTGCAGTTGCAGATGTGGTTAAAGAAAGTAGTAAAAAGGCAATAGATATTCTTCATAATATGGGAATAAAAGTTGCGATGGTAACTGGAGATAATGTTAAAACTGCAAATGCTATAGCAAGTCAAGTAGGTATAGATATGGTATTAGCAGAGGTTTTACCAGAAGATAAGTCAAAAGAAGTTGAAAAATTGCAAAATCAAGGTAAGTTTGTTGCAATGGTAGGAGATGGAATAAATGATGCACCAGCTCTTGCAAAAGCTGATATAGGCATAGCAATAGGAAGTGGAACAGATGTAGCAATTGAGTCTGCAGATATAGTGCTTATGAAGAGTGATTTGATGGATGTTCCAACTGCGATTAAACTTAGTAATGAAACTATAAAAAATATAAAGCAAAACCTATTTTGGGCATTTGGATATAATACAATTGGTATACCTGTAGCAGCAGGATTATTGTATATCTTTGGAGGACCTCTTTTAAATCCAATGATTGCAGCAGCAGCTATGAGTTTAAGTTCAGTTTCAGTGGTTTCAAATGCACTTAGACTTAAAAATTTCAAAGCATATAAAAAAAATTAGAACAATAAATTAAGCAAAAATGTATTTAAAAGAGCTATCTTTAATTAAAAGGATTAATTTACAAATTAAGATAGCTCTTTTTTCATGTAAAATTCACAACAATGAGATAAAATATAAGTAATATAGGAAATTTTAAAATAGAAAGGATTGATAGGATGAACTCGTCAATACTTGTAATCGAAGACGATTCAAACATACAAGAATTAATATCAGAGTTTTTAAGTGCAGAAGGCTATCAGGTCGAGTCAGCAAATGATGGATTAGAAGGTATACAAAAATTTAAGCAAGGAAGTTATGACTTAGTAATATTAGATATAATGATGCCAAACTTAGATGGTTATGGAGTTTGTAAAATGATAAGAAAATCATCAAGTGTTCCAATTATATTTTTGACTGCTTTAAACGATGAAGGAGATCAACTTAAGGGATTTGATTTAGAATGCGATGATTATATAACAAAACCATTTTCATTTAATCTTCTCATTAAAAGAGTAGAAGCTATCTTGAGAAGAAGCAACAAAACGATAAATGATAAGTTTATAGTTTTTGAAAAATTAAAGTTAGATTTAAACACATATATTGCTGAGATAGATGGAGAGCCTATAGAACTTACATTAAAAGAATTTAATATATTGAAAGCTTTGATAGAAAAATATCCACAGGTTATAACTAGGGAAGGTCTTTTAGATAGTATATGGGGTTATGATTATTATGGAGATACTAGAATTGTTGATGCACATATAAAAAATATAAGAAAAAAAATATCATTACCATATATTAAAACTGTAAAAGGAATAGGATATACACTTGAGAAGGATATTTGATAAGTGGGAAAAATTAAGTATAAAGTATAAATTATTTTCCATAACAACATCATTATTAATAGCATTAGCTTTAATAATATACCTAATTTTATATTTTTTATTGCCATCATATTATCATGAGTATAAAATTGAGTCTCTTCAAGAAAGCTTAAAGTCTCTAGTAGATAGTTCAATTCACTTTGATACATATACTTTAGAAGAAAGACTTTATTATATGGCTAAAGACCAAAACCTTGCTATTTTATTAAAAGATAACCAAGGAAAAATTGTATATGGTAAAAATGAAGTAGTTATTTTAAGATATAGTAAGTATATGATTAATAGTATTGAAGATGAGTATAGAACATCTATACCTATATATACAAAAGACTCAAAAGACGGACCATATAGTTTAGAACTTGTTATGCCATTACAGCCAATTGATGAAGCAAATGAAGTCATAAGAAAGTTAATGCCATACATTATATCAATAGCGATATTAATAGCAATTATTGGAGCATATATATATTCAATCGTAATAACAAAACCTCTTATAAATATAATAGAGAGTGAAAGAGAACAGGAATATAGAAGAAAGGATTTTGTTGCAACTATATCACATGAATTAAAAACTCCAATAACCATAATAAGTGGTCAAATTGAAGGAATGATTTATAGTGTAGGTAAGTATAAAGATAGGGATACTTACTTGAAAAAATCATATGAATGTACACAAGAGCTAAAAGATTTAGTAAATGAGATGATAGAGGTTTCAAAATCAGAAATACTAGAAAAAGATTTAAAACTAGTATCTATAAATATAAGTGAACTTTTAAATAGATTGGTAAAAAGACAAGTATTTTTAATAGAAGAAAAACATATGAAAACTATTTTGCAAATAGAAGAAAACCTAGAAATTAAGGCAGACCAAGAGAGAATAACTAAAGCAATTAATAATATAATAAATAATGCTATAAAATATTCTCCTGAAGGCTCAGAGCTTATAATTAGACTTTATGATAAAAACAGTCGAATAAACAAAAAAACTTCTAATCAAAGAGTTATTTTAGAAATTGAAAATACTGGTGTAACTATAGAGAAACGTTACTTAGAAGAGATATTTAATCCGTTTTATAGAATAGAAAAATCTCGTTCAAGAAAAACTGGAGGAAGTGGACTGGGTCTTTATATAGTCAGTCAAATTTTTAAAACTCATGGGTTTGAATATAGTATAAAAAATAAGGAAAACTCTGTAGTATTTACAGTTGAGTTCAAAAATTAGAAGTTTCAATAATAGTTCATTTCAAAATCACAAAAAATTCATACTAAAAATGTATTATGTAAATAGAAATAAAAAAATTTTAAACCATAAAATAACACCAAGCTATAATGATGATATAACTTAACATCCTCCAATTAAATCATCATTATAGTAATTCCCAACAATTAAATACAATGAATTTAAGAAATAACATTGAGCGTAAAGTATATATGCTTGATGTTATTTTTATTTTAAAACGAAAAATAGGGAATCTTTATTAAAAGCTATATATTCAGATAGTCTTAAATTACCTAAGAACCCTACACATTTAGGTGTAGGAGTTTCAGATTTAATAACTTAAAAATTATACTTGATAGAGTAAATAAATATATACATTTTGGGAAAAATAACTGTAGGAAGTATTATATTTACAGAGGAGGTAGTTTTGATGGATAGACTTAAAAGAGATATGAAAAACATGAAAGAAGATTTAAAAGAAGGTGCTAAAAAGACAGCTTATGTAATGAAAAATACTGCTGAAGACTTAAAAGATGATGCTCAAGGTGCTATGGTAAACCTAGAAATGAAGAAAGATGAAATGATGGAAAGATATGAGCAAAAGAAATTTGCAAAAGATTTAGAAAAGCAAATGAAAGATGAAATGAAATAAAGCTTTGTCTATAGATTTAGGTACTATTGTCAATAGTAGTTTTTAGATAAAAAAGACTATAAAAGGTTTTATAGAAGAAATAGACTTTCTAAAAATAACTGTATTATGTTTAGAAGGTCTATTTCAAATATATTATATTTAAATCATGTTAATTTTAAAATTTTAAATATTGAATTTGATTATTACTGTAATCATATATAATTAAGGTTTTTAAGGATATTTACAAAATAATAGTTTATCTCTTGAATCTATTTGCAAAATATATCATTAGGTTTATAAAACATTCACATTAAATTCTGATAAAGTATTTACTATATCAGGAGTAGGTGATTTTTCTGTAATTATAGAACTAATATCCTCTAAATGAGCAAAATTAAAGTTTCCATCAAGTTTAAATTTTTTATCTTCCATAACTATAAATACTTTTTTACTTGAATTTATTATAGCTTTTTTTGTAAGTCCATCTTCAATTTCAAATGTTGTAAGAGAAGAATTAAATACATCTACACCACAACTGCCCATAAACGTTTTATCAAATTTATATCTTGATATAAATTCTATTGTTGGAGTTCCAACAAATCCATCTAGGCTAAGATTTAATAAACCACCAGTAGAAATTACATTTAAATTATTGGGCTTTGAAGTAACTACATTTAGTATATCTAGCATATTTGTGACCAATGTTACTTTCTTATTGCTTTCAGCTAAAAGTTTAGCCAACAATATATTGATTGTAGATATATCTAAAAATATAGTTTCTCTATCTGTAATTAGATTAAATGCTTTTTCTGCTATTATTTTTTTTGTTGGTATATTAATTTCTTTTCTATCTTTTGTATCTTGGTTTTCAAGAGTTTCTCTGACTAGTACAGCTCCACCATAAATTCTTCGTATTGAAGAAATTTTTTCTATATTTTTTAAATCTTTTCTTATACAATCTTCTGTAACATCAAATTTTGAACTGAGTTCTTTTACAGTAACTCTTCCTTCTTTTTTTAGGATATTTAATATAGCATGAATCCTTTCTTCTGCAAACATCTTTTACCTCTTTTCCTAAATATAGTATTATAGTAAATATTATAAGATAAAAGATAAAATATCAACTATTTTAACATAGAATACAAAATTAATTTAATATAAAAAGTATATTCTTCTTAATAGTCTATTTAAAACTTAATAAATAAAGAAATTATAAAAATATGCAACAAAATCAAACAATAAAAAAACAGAAAAAACAATAACAAAAAAGTTGAAAATGATATCAAACCAATATATAATAAGAATAAATAAAATAAAAAAATAAAGTTTAAAGGGGGATATTTTAATGCAACTAATCTTAGATACAGGTAATATAGAGGAGATTAAAGAGCTATGTACTTATTTACCAGTTGATGGTGTAACAACAAATCCAAGTATTGTTTCAAAAGAAAAAAAGAATTTTAAGCAACTTATAAGTGAGATTGGTGAAATTATAGGTGAGGATATGCCTATACATGCTCAAGTATTAAGTACAAAGTATGAAGATATATTAGAAGAAGCATTATATATAAGTAGTTTGAGAGAAAAAATATATGTGAAAATACCTGTAACACAAGATGGTTTAAGAGCTATAAAAGACCTTCATAAAAAAGGAATAAAAATAACTGCTACTGCAATATTTACTGCTCATCAGGGATTTTTAGCTGCAAAAGCTGGGGCAAACTATGTTGCACCTTATGTAAACAGACTTGATAATATATCTGGTGATGGTGTATCTGTGGTTTCAGAGCTTATAAAAATAATAGATACTTATAATATGGATACAAAGGTACTTGCTGCTAGTTTTAAAAATGCACAACAGGTTATAGAATTAATGAAGTGTGGAGTACACAGTGTTACAGTACCATATGATATTTGTAAATCCATGATGAATCACCCATTGACAGATTGGAGTGTTGATAAATTTATAGAAGATTGGGAAAATACTTTTGGAAAAGGTAGCAAAACAAATAACATCTAATTTGAGAATAAAAAGTTAGTTTTTATGAAATTTTATAAATAGATTTTTATAAAAAAGATGAAAATATGAATTAACTTAAGATAATAATATTCTAAATTATTAAAAAGAAAATTCATATTTTCATCTTTGTTAAACTTCTAGACCTATAAATCTCCACCAAGGGAATGTTATACAGATTATTACAAAATAGGTTAAAGGAATTAAAGTCAAACCATACTTAAAAATAACCTTACTATTATATAGATTCTCACCATGTCCAACCATTATTGTTGCATGATGAAAAGGCAGTATGTATTGTATACTTACTACAATATAAACAAAAAGGCAAAGAACAATACTATTTTCTTTTAATATATGTAAACTTCCAAGTAGTGGTATCACCACAGAGGATGTAGTGACAGCACTTCCAAGGCATATATTCAATACTATTGTCAGGGTTATTAAAAATAATATTGAAATAGTTTTTGAAGAGTTTGGAATTAATTTTATTAAATAGTTTCCCATTATATCAACAACTCCAGAGTACTTTAACACTCCTCCAATAGAAAACGCTGCTATAAAAAAAATAAGAACTTTCCAATTTATTTCTTTTAAAGTATTAAAACCAATTATTCTTTTTAACAACAAAAGAAGTACACAAATAGACATTATAATTAATGTATTTAAATTATGAATAAACTGAGTTAAAAACATAAAAAACATTATTCCTAAACATAAAAATACGTGTTTTTGTTCGTCGCTTAATAAATGAAACTCTTTTTTCAGATTAGAATAGGAAAATTGAAATTTACTAGAATTAAGATTATCACAAGAAACAAATTTTATTAAAGACAATTCCTTTTTAAAAACAAATATAAATAAAAAATAAGTTATAAAACAAGTAATTATAGTTGGAACAGACATATAAAAAGCCCACTGACTCCAGTTTATATTACAATTTCCAAGTTCTAGGACTACATAGTTTAAAAGAGTATCTCCATTTACAAAAAACATTGATGTAAATGTAGATGCTGTAAATATACTGAACAGAAGTATAGATTTTGAATCTTCAGTTAAGTGTTGTTCTTTAAAAAATTCCTTATAAAAGGCGGACACAAGAATGACTCTTGGAAATGGTTGTGGTATGAAAAATATTAATAATACACCTAAAATATATGATAAAAAAATCATTTTTTTAGGGGTATCTACAGTATTTAAAATTAATTTTTCAGAAATAATTTTTGCAACACCTGTCTTTGCAACTGCATTAGTAATTATGTAAGCAAGGATTATTATATAAAAATTTTCTGTAAATAAAAATTGTAAAATAACACTCAAAGGTGCAATATTAAAAATAAAAGCTAATATTACAAAGACTAGTGAAACTACAGTTTTTTCAACAGAGTCTACAGCCCATATTAAGATAGTTAAAAAAGATAAGCATATAGAAAATTTTATATTGAAACTATAATTTAGAAAGAAGTAAAGAATTATAGTAACCATAATAGTCATACAAAATTGTTTTGGCTTAAGAATAATATCCATTTTTTGTATCCACCTCCATAATTTATTATATCATAATGAAGGTGAATACATTTTATTAAAAGATTATTCATTAATTCTATGATTTACAATAGCTTTAGTTTTCCAATACCCTTTTTTATAATAGATGACTGTAACAATAAGACCTAAAGTCCAACCAAAAGGGATACCCATCCAAATTCCATCTGTTCCAAATAATCTAGAAAATAAATAAGAAGCAGGAATTCTTCCAAGCCATAAAGATACGACTGAACTCATCAGAGCAAACATAGAATCACCAGCACCTTTCATTGCACTTGAAAGTACAAAGGAAGTACCAATAAATAAGAAAAAAGGTCCTATTATAAATAAGTAAGAAGAGCCAATTTTAATAACTTCTTTGTCAGTATTAAATAAAGAAATTAAGTTCTCTCTAAATAATAAGATTAAGGCAACGACTACAATTGCTAGAATTAAAGTCATTTTTATAGATTCACGAATTCCTTTTCTAACCCTTTCACTTTCTCCAGCACCTATATTTTGAGCAACAAAAGTGGAAACAGCAGAACCAAGGTTCATGATAGGTAAGCTTATAAAGTTTTCTATTCTAAGACCAGCTCCAAAAGCTGCCATAGCAGATGTACCATAACTATTAACTAAAAATTGAAGAGCCATGTTGCCAATTGAAAATAACATCTGTTGAACTCCACTTGGAAGTCCTAATCTAAGACCATCTTTAAATATTTTATTATCATATATAATTCCTTTAATCTTAAATTTAAGTACTTCGTGTTTTTTATTTAAATATATTATGCTAATTATGAATGATACTGCTTGAGCCATTATAGTGGCAAGTGCAACGCCTTCAACTCCCATTTTCAAGACTACAATAAAAGTTAAATCTAAAACTATATTTAAAATTGTGGCTATTATTAAAAAATAAAGTGGAGTTACTGAATCTCCAAGTCCTCTAAGTATTGCACTTACTGAATTGTATCCAGCAGAAAATAAGATTCCACCAAATATTATAGTAAGATATAGTTTTGACTGATTAAAAACTGATTCTGGAGTATTCATAAGCTTAAGCATAGGACCTCCAAATACTATTCCAATAACACTTATTAATATAGAGCCAATAAATAAAAGTATATATGTAGTATCAATAGTAGCTTTTACTTTTTTTAAATCTCCTGAACCATAAAACTGTGAAATTAAAATAGAAAAACCAAGACTAACACCCATAAGCATTGCTACTAGCAAAAACATTATAGGATTAGCACCTGAGACTGCAGCCATAGCTTCTTTACCAATAAATCTACCAACTATGATACTGTCAGCAGTATTGTATAGTTGTTGAAATAAACTACCAATAAGCATAGGCATAGCAAAAAAGAATATAGATTTTCCCTCATGACCTGTAGTTAAATCTTTCACCCTTATTCCTCCAAATTTAAAAATTATTAATTATCAAGTTGCTATAATAAATATAATATAATCTTAACATAAACTTTATGTCCCTACTATAAATAAATTGTATTAAATAATCATATATTTTGTAAAAATGTAAAGAATATAAGTATGACGTAGATATAGCAAATTAACAGTTAATATAATCGAATATTAATACAAATTTATTCTAATATATACGCATATATTGACAAAATTAACTATATAAATTAAAATAATATTCGTAAAGAAAAATTCATGTTTTATATTGTATAACATATAATTTTGACAATACGGGTCATAAGTTTCTACCGGAATACCGTAAATATTCTGACTATGTATACTATTATTTAGTTAAATAAATATTTATTTAACTAAATTATGAAGGATACGACTCAGCTTATTAGTTACTGTGTCGTTTTTTTGTAAAATTTAATAGGAGGTGTTGTTATGCAAACAACAAACAGTAGTGCCATGCAGAAACTTTTTCCAATTTTGACTAATAAAAATGTCGACATGAAGAAAGAAGTAATTGCTGGTGTAACTACTTTTTTAACTATGGCTTATATAATAGCTGTAAATCCAAACATTTTATCAGCAACAGGGATGCCAGCAGGTGCTCTTGTTACAGGGACATGTCTAGCAGCAGCATTTGGATGTATTTTAATGGGAATGGTTGCTAATCTTCCTTTTGCTTTAGCATCAGGTATGGGTCTTAATGCATTTTTTGCGTACACAGTAGTCTTACAAATGGGTGTTCCTTGGGGAGTAGCTCTTACAGCGGTATTTGTAGAAGGTATCATTTTTATAATATTATCAGTAAGTGGAGTTCGTGAAGCTGTTGTAAATGCAATACCAAAGAATATGAAACTTGCTGTTACAGGTGGTATAGGTATATTTATTGCACTTATAGGTTTAGTTAATTGTGGAATCGTAATTGGAGATCAAGCTACTCTTATAAAGATGGGGAAATTTACTCCAGCAGTAATAATAGCTTGCATAGGATTAATAATTGTAGCAGTATTAGATAAAAAAAGAGTTAAAGGTTCTATACTTTTTGGAATAGTGGTAAGTTCATTACTTGCTTGGGGATTTGCATTTATGAATCCAGAATATGCACAAAAATTAGGTATATACTTACCTAGCGGAATATTCAAATTTGAAAGTTTAGCACCAATAGCAGGTAAAATAGATTTAGGATATGTATTACATCCAACAAACATAGGTGGTTTCTTTGTAATAGTTTGTACATTCTTATTTGTTGACTTCTTTGATACAGTAGGTACATTAGTAGGGGTTTGCTCTAAAGCAAATATGCTAGATGAAAAAGGAAATGTTCCTAATGTAGGTAGAGCATTACTTACAGATGCAGTTGCAACTACAGTAGGTGCAGGGCTTGGAGTATCTACAGTTACAACTTATGTTGAGAGTTCAACAGGGGTTATTGCAGGTGGTAGAACTGGATGGACAGCAGTAACAGTTGGAGTTTTATTCTTAGTTGCAATGTTTTTCTCTCCTGTATTTATAGCAATTCCATCATGTGCTACAGCACCAGCTTTAATTTATGTTGGATACTTAATGCTTGGTACAGTTAAGGATATTGAGTTTGACAATATAACTGAAGGTGTTCCAGCTTTCGTTACTATTGCTTGTATGGCATTAACTTATAGTATAGGTGATGGTTTAACTCTAGGTATATTAACTTATGTTTTTGTAAATGTATTTTACAACATATTTGGAGCTAAAAAGGCTGAAGACAAGAAACATGTTTCAGTAGTAATGATTGTTCTTGCTATATTATTTATAATAAAACTTTGGCTATTATAATAGACATTATTTAAAAATTTAATAAAATAAAGAGCTGTAATTTCTAATCTATTTTGAGAAGAAGTTACAGCTCTTTATTTTTTTGTATTACTTAGATATGTCTACTAATTTTCCCTTATCTAAGATTTTAGGCACAATTGTTATATTAAATTCTTTTTGTAATTCTTTTATAATATCTAACTCTTTTTTTGTTATTATTGAAATAGTATCTCCACTTCGATTTCCTCTAGCAGTTCGACCGCATCTATGCAGATATTCATTTTTACTATTTGGAAAATCTAAATTAAAAACATGGCTTATATCTACTATATCAAGCCCGCGAGCAGATAAATCTGTTGTAACTAAAATTTTTGCTTTACCAAGTTTAAATTTATTTATTGCATTTTTCCTATCCTCTTTTGGCATATTTCCAAAAATTCCAATTGCTTTATAATTATGATAGTTTAATTTTGATACTATAACATCTATATTTTTTTCATTGTTTACAAATACAATAGCTCTTTTTGGGTTTGTAGCAGCTAATGTCTTTCTAAGAAAAGTAAATTTATCTCTTATTTCTCCCAACATATACATATGGTTTATATTAGGATTTATCTGTGACTTTTCTTTTGTTTTTATTATTTCCAATTCTTTCATAAATTTATCACAAATTTTTATAGTACTATCAGTAAGACTTGCAGAACAACCTATGATTTGTCTATCTCTTAATGTAGTTTTTATGATGTCTTCTACACAAGTTATATTTTTACCATTCAATAAATTGTCTACTTCATCTAAAACGATAGTTTTTATGTTGTGTGATTTTAACTTCTTCTGTTTTATCAAGTCTAAAATTCTTCCACAAGTTCCTATTACTATATGAGGTTTTACAGACTTTATATTTTTTATTTGTTTTTGTATATTAACTTCTCCAATTAAGGCTAGTGAAGTTAAAGGAATTTCTGAGTTTTTTGCTAATAATTCAATTTGATTTGTAATTTGCATTACTAATTCATGTGTTGGTGCAAGTATAAGAGCCTGAGTTTCTCTTTTTGATGTATCAATTTTTTCAAATATAGGTAAAACATATGCAAGTGTTTTTCCTGTTCCAGTTTGTGAGTTGATTAATAAATCTTTATTTTGCATTATATTTTCTATAACAAGTGACTGAACTTCTGTTGGAGAAGTTATGTCTTGTTTTTTAAGTCCGTTTATTAGAGTAGAACTTATTTTTAATTGTTCAAATGTGTTCATCTTTTGCTCCTTCTATTAAAAACTTATATTAATTGTAGTTAACTATTTCTTATTATACATTGTTTAGTCAAATCGAACTATACATTATTTTATAATTATGTGCAATTTAGAAGTAAATATAGATGATTTTTTTATATTTATATTGATTTCAGTATTTTTACAATTGCCTAATATATAAATTTGAAAATTTAGCAAATTGTAGTTGTAATTGTTTAATACTTGTTATATATTATATATAACAAGTATTAAAACTATAATATATAATATGGAGGGAAATTATGTTAAAGATAAGCAATATATCTAAATCATATAAAAATAAAAAGGTAGTAAATAATATTTCATTTGAGGTAAATGACGGAGAGATTTTTGGATTTATAGGTCATAATGGTGCAGGAAAAACTACTACTATTAAAGCAATTGTTGGGATACATGATTTTGAGGGAGGAGAAATACTTGTAAACTCTAAATCTATAAAAAAACAATCTGTTGAGTGCAAAAAGGAAATGGCATATATTCCGGATAATCCAGATTTGTATGAAGCTTTAACTGGAATACAATACCTTAACTTCATAGCAGATATATTTGAGGTAGATAAAAAGGAAAGAGAGGAATTAATAAAATATTATTCAAATAAATTTGAAATTAATAAGGCATTAGGTGATTTAATATCTTCGTATTCACATGGTATGAAACAAAAACTAGCTATAATTTCAGCTTTAATCCATAATCCTAAAATTCTAATTCTTGATGAACCTTTTGTAGGTCTTGACCCAAAAGCTTCCTTTATATTAAAGGAAATCATGAAGGAGTTTTGTAAAAAAGGTGGTTGTATATTTTTCTCAACACATGTATTAGAAGTTGCTGAAAAAATCTGCGATAAGATTGCCATAATAAAAGATGGAAAAATAATTGCTTATGGAACTACTGAAGAAGTGAAAGGAAACAATTCTCTTGAAAATATTTTTATGGAATTAATAGAAAAATAAAGTGATATTTTTACAGAATATAATGTCTAAAGTGAGGTATGATAAATTATGAGTAATCTAAGTATATTAATAAAAACTAATATAATAAATGAGTTTAAATTGAATGCTTTAAAAAATATAGACAGCAAAGAAAAACAAAAAATAATAGGAATGATGTTTTCAATGGTCGTTGTAGCAGGGCTATTAATATTTTATGTAACAAGTTTAAGCCTTTTTCTAGTTGATATTTTAAAACAAATAAATCAAATGGAAATGCTACTTGTGTTTGGCTTTGGATTATCAACAGTAATGGCAATTGTTACATCATTATATAAAACTTCATCATATCTGTTTCAAGCGAAGGATTTAGAGTTATTAACTAGTTTGCCAATAAAAGAATCTACTATATTGGCTAGTAAAATATTAATGTTAGTTGGAACTAATTATTTGTTTTCTTCAGTGTGTATGATTATACCAGCAGTAGTTTATTTTTTAAATGCCGATGTAAATATAACATATTTTCCTTATTTAATATTATTATTTTTGGCTCTGCCATTACTACCAATAGTTGTTTCATCAATAATTTTCTTATTCATAGGACAGCTATCATCAAGACTAAAATATAAAAATTTAGTGTTAATCATAGGTAGTGTAATATTAATTTTGGCTTATACTGTACTCATGTCAAAATTAAACTCTATATCAGTTGAGTTATTAAAAAATAGTGTATCTATTTCAGAAACAATTAATAAAATATATCCACCTATATACTATTTTGTTGATGCTCTTAAAACTGGAAGTATAGTTTCATTTTTAATATTTATAGCAATATCATTAATACCATTTTTTGTCTTTGTAACTCTGTTTGCAAAAGGATTTACAAATATAAATGCTAGAATGGGTGAAAGTTATAAGACTAAAAACTATAAATTTAAAAGTCAAAAAATTTCAAAACCTTCAAAGGCTCTATTGAAAAAAGAATTTAGAAGATATACTTCTTCATTTATTTACTTTTTGAATTCTTCTATTGGTCTGTTATTTTTGATAGTGGCTACAATTGGTGTGTTGGCATTTGGAGCTGATAAAATAGGTGAGTTACTAAAAATGAATATAGATTTTAGTATTATAAAAATACAGTTATTAGGTGCGTTTCTATTTATAATAGTAATAAACTGCACAACATATTGTTCAATTTCTTTTGAAGGAAAGAATCTATGGATACTAAAGTCTTCTCCAATAGATGAAAGGGAGATATTTTGGTCCAAAATATTGATGAATTTTTTATTAAATGCACCACTATCTGTTTTATGTCTAATATTAGTGTCTATAAAACTGAACTTTGAAATTCAGTT
This sequence comes from Clostridioides sp. ZZV15-6388, assembly GCF_020657755.1. Classification (NCBI taxonomy): domain Bacteria; kingdom Bacillati; phylum Bacillota; class Clostridia; order Peptostreptococcales; family Peptostreptococcaceae; genus Clostridioides; species Clostridioides sp. ZZV15-6388. Next base: position 20,021 of record NZ_JAGWCU010000044.1, read on the forward strand.
TGTGATGGTAGCAAGTTGCTTGATTGTAACTATGTCACTGTTTGTGGCTTTAATGGGATTGTTATCAAATTTGATTTATCCAAACCTTGATTGGAAAAATGAAGTAGCAGTAGTAAAAAGAAGTGCAAGTATGATAGTTACAATATTAGCATCATTAATTTATATAGTTGTACTTGGAGGCACATATATGTTATTGAAAGTTTCATTTCTAAATATGTATTTGATTTTAGCAAGTGTGCTTACGCTTATATTAGACTTTATGCTATGGAGAATTATTTCAATTAAAGGAGTAAAAATATTTAAAAATTTATAGATATATTTGTGTTAAAAAAAGACTTATTTTTTAAGGTATTGCAAAGAATATGCTAAGTAGTATACTATTGTATAGTGATATGAAAAAATTTAGGAGAAAATAAATGAGAAAATTATCCAAAAAAGAAAAAGATTTTATTCAATATGGATTTTTGCTATTTTTGATATGTATTACTACTTATTTAGTATCAACCACTTTAGATGTAAAACTAATACCTAAAATTATAAGTCTAGTAAATAAAACCTATATATTTCTTGGCATACTAATAATGTTAATATATATGATAATTGAATCTATTGTGACACATTTAATAATAAATGCAGTTCAAAAAACAAAAGTAAAATTTATAGGTATTAAAATGGCCACAATGGGATTTTATTATAATTTAGTTACTCCCTTTGCATCTGGGAGTCAGCCAATGCAAATATATGCACTTACAAAGTATGATGTTAGTCTCAGTAAATCAGTAGCCATAGTTACTAATAAGACCGTTGTATTTCAAAGTACAGTTACTATATTTTGTGGAATTTTAATTTTATTGAATAAGCCATTATTAATGGAACAAGTACATTCAGTTAGAGTTTTAATCGCCGCTGGGATGACCATGAATGTAAGCATGTTATTAGGTGGGCTCTTAATAGTATTTAGTCCTAAGCAAGTAAAAATGGTAGCAGAGATTTTGATTAATTTTTTATCTAAATTTAAAGCATTTAAGTTTTTAGATTTAAAAAGAGATAGAATAAATCATTATATTGATGACTACAATTATTCTATAAAGATATTTATTAAAAATGTAAGAATTTTAGTTTTGAGCATATTGCTTACTGCACTACAACTCATAGCATACTTTAGTATAGTTTATTGTGTGTATAAAGCTTCAAATTTAAAAGGAGTATCATATATACATATAATGACATTGCAAGTATTTTTATACATGGCAATATCACCAGTTCCAACACCAGGAAATGTTGGAGCAAATGAAGTTACATTTTTTACCATGTTCTCAAACATAATTCCAAAAGAATTATTGGGATATTCAGTGCTTTTGTATAGTGGATTTGTATATTATATGTTATTAATAATTTCAGGATTGTTTACATTTAGAACACATTATACATTGAATAGCTGGAAACGTGACAATAAAAGTAATTCTAGTTTAGAAGAAGTTATTGAAAAAGTTTAATTATTAGAAAATAAAAAGAAATATAAATTACTTAGTCTGTCAAATTTAATCGACAAAATTATTATTAGGGAAATTCTAAATATAAATACACTGCTAAAATAAGTTGTATTATATTGAGATATTTCCCTTTTTTGATTAAAATTATAGAAATTTGAAATAATAAGTAGTAAATACAAATTCTATATTATTTAGAAAGGAGAAAAAATGAAACAAAATAAAAAAAATGAAAAGCAAATAAGTAATTTTAATATTAAAAAAAATAGTGATAATAAAGTCGAAATTGCTGAAGAACTATATCCAAATAAAAATATAGGCAGTATGCTTGGAGATAGAATAGATAAGAAAAAAATCAATCGTCCAAGTTAATGGAATAGTTGAAAATGGTGTGTTTTAAAAAAATAATATAATGAAATGTTTTATTGTTAAATTTAAACTTATTTTAATAGAAAAAAAAGTCGAAAATTATCTGAAATACACCTGTATTAGGATAACGTTATTTTATAGATGCATAAAACTTGACAAAATCAACCTTTTCTTGGTAGAAAAAAAAAGATAAAATTATATAAGCGTTATTTAATTGTCAAAAATGAAAGTAAAGTTGCAAGTGATAAAAAAAATGATTGATAGCATTTATTTGTGTGCTATAATTGTATAGTAAAATGAATAAATAAGTATGTTGTATACATGCATATTAGGAGGAGAGACTGACATGGAATCATCTATACATACAATTGCTAGCAATAATTTATTGATAATTTTTGCTATTGTGAGTATAACTGGAATAATTTGCAGCAAACTTAGCGAAATAGTAAAAATTCCAGATGTTGTATTATTTTTACTTGTAGGTATTTTAATAGGGCCATCATTTTTGAAATTTATAGATATTCGTGGATTCCAAATAGAAAATCAACTGATACTTACATTTGGTTCTGCATTTATATTATATTTAGGTGGGAAAGAGATAAGTTTAAAGGTTTTGAGAAATGTAAAGATATCTGTATTTTTACTGGCCACTGTAGGAGTTGTGATATCTGCTTTTATAATGCAACAAGTAATAGGATTTACTTTTGGAGTAAGTGCAATGACTGCTTTATTAGCAGGAACTATAATAGCATCAACAGACCCAGCTACTCTTGTACCTATATTTAATCAGGTAAAGATAAAGGATAGAGTAAAACAAACTGTAATAAGTGAGTCAGCTTTTAATGATGCAACAGGAGCTATATTAACATCAGCAGTGTTAGCTGTAATTTTATCAAATAAGTTTTCCTTAAGTGAAAATATTTATGAATTAGGTACAATGGTTGTTGTCGGAATTGTCGTTGGTTTAATTACAGGAATACTGCTTTTGAAATTGGTTAATGATAAACCATATGGTATATTTAAAGATTTTGCACCAATAATATCTGTTATTTCAGTTGTGGTTGCATATGAATTATCTACAAAATTAGGCGGAAGTGGATATATGTCTTGCTTTATTGTAGGTATAATAACTGGTAACAAGAAAAACTTTAAAATATGGCTAAGCCAAAAATCTTATGATGCAGATTTTTATGTTGCTGAGACTTTAGGAACTATTTGTCGTATGGCGATATTCATAATATTAGGTAGTCAAGTTAATTTGGCTCAGTTAGGTAAATATTTTGTACCATCTGTAATTGCAGTGTTAGTATTGATGTTTATAGCAAGACCAATTTGTGTTTTAGTATGTGCACTTGCAGATAGAGAAGCAAAATGGAGTAAAAATGAAATATTGTTTATGATGTGGGTAAGAGAAACGGGTGTAATACCAGCTGCACTTTGTGGTATTATTTCAGCAATGAAAGTTCCTGGATATGAAGTAATTTCATCAGTAGTATTTATGTCTATATTAATTACATTAGTAATACAAGGAAGCACTACGAAATTGGTAGCTAAAAAACTTGGATTATTAGAAGAAGAAGTGATAAATATAAGCGAAAAGGTATCAACTTTTTAGTTTTTCACTTTAAATGATATATAATAATGGCTATTTTAAGGTTATCTAGTGATAATTATTGAAATGGCCATTTTTTATATAAAAATAAATTTACATAATTTACATATTGCATATATTTATTATCAAAATTTGTTGAAGCTGTGATATAATTAGTTGTATTTAAAATAAGAATAGCGAATAAGGGAGGAAATTTATGTTTACGGTTATAGATATTGTACAACCAAATACAGTAGAAGAAGCGTACTCAATTTTAAATAAAAGAAAAACTAATCAAGTAATTGGTGGAAGTGCTTTTTTAAGAATGGGGAAAAAAAGAATAGGGACAGGAGTAGAGTTATCTAACTTAAACCTAGATTATATAAAAGAAGATAAAGAGTATGTTGAAATCGGTTCTATGACGACTTTTAGAACATTGGAAACAAACTCAATAATAAAAGATAATTTTGGCAAAATACTAGAAGATTCAGTTAAAGATATAATAGGAATTCAGTTTAGAAATGTAGTAACAGTTGGTGCAACAGTATTTTCTAAATATGGGTTTTCTGATTTGATAGTGGCATTGCTTTCATTAGATACAGAAGTAGAGTTATATAAAGGTGGAAGAATTAGCCTTGAAGAATTTTTAGATAGAGATTATGAGAAAGACTTATTGATTAAGGTGTATATAAAGAAGGAAAATAAAAATGCTTCTTATAAGTCATTGAGAAATGCAAAAAGTGATTATCCTATTTTAAATGTGTCTGTTTCAAAATATGGTAATAAGTTTAAGCTATGTGTAGGAGCAAGACCTCAAAAAGCTACAGTTGCAAAAAAAGCTAGTGAGTTTTTATCTAATAATGAAATTAATGAATCTAATATAGATAGGGCAATAGAAATGGCTTCAGAGGAATTAACATTTGGTTCTAATATGAGAGCATCTAAAGACTATAGAAAAGCCATGAGTAAAGTACTTTTAAAAAGAGCTATAATGGAGGTTATTTAATGTTAGTGAAGCTTAATATAAATGGAAAAATGAAAAATGTTGATATAGAACCAGAGGAATATTTGGTTGATACTTTAAGAAAAGTGGGCAATTTAAGTGTAAAAAGGGGTTGTGATACAGGGTGTTGTGGTCTCTGTACAGTTTTAATAGATAAGAAACCTACATTATCTTGTTCGACATTAACTTTGAGAGTTTTAAATAAAGAGATAATTACAATTGAAGGTTTAGAAAATGAAGTTAAAGAATTTAGTGAAGTTTTGGTAAAAGAAGGAGCTGAACAATGTGGTTTCTGCTCTCCTGGTTTTATACTTACTGTACTTGCAATGAAAGATGAACTTAAGAACCCTACAGATGAAGAAATAAAACATTATTTAACAGGAAATTTATGTAGATGTACAGGATATATGGGACAGTTAAGAGCTATCAAAACTTATCTGGAGGTAAAGTAGAATATGAATATAGTTGGAAAAGGAATTGAAAAAATAGATGGAATGAGTATAACAACAGGAAAACCTGTATATACTGATGATTTAGCAGCAAAAGATGCTTTAATAGTAAAGATACTTAGAAGCCCTTATGCTTATGCAAAGATAAAAGATATAGATACATCAAAGGCAGAAATGGTTGATGGTGTTGAATGTATTTTAACATATAAAGATGTACCAAAATCTAGATTTACACTTGCTGGTCAAACATATCCAGAACCATCACCTTATGACAGGCTAATTCTTGAAAATGTTGTGAGATATGTTGGCGATGAGGTAGCTATAGTTGCAGCTATAGATGAGAAAAGTGCAGTTAAAGCAATGAATCTTATAAAGGTAAATTATGAAGTACTAACACCTGTTTTGAATTTTGAAGAGGCAATCGGAAATAAAACTATAGTACATGATGAAGATAGACATTGTAATTTTGAAATAGGCATGCAGAGAGAAAAGAATATAGTGTCACATCATGACTATACAAAAGGTGATATAGAAAAAGTATTAAGTAATTGTGACATAGTGATTGAAGAAACATATTATACTCAAGCTCAAGCCCATGCAATGATGGAGACGTATAGAGCATATAACTATTTAGACCATGCTGGAAGACTAGTTGTAGTAAGTTCAACTCAAATACCATTTCATGTTAAAAGGCATCTATCCCGTGCATTAGAACTACCAGCTAGTAAAATTAGAGTTATAAAACCTAGAATTGGTGGTGGTTTTGGTGGTAAACAAACTGCTTGTGTTGAGATTTTTTCAGCTATTGTAACTTTAAAAACAGGTAAACCAGCTAAAATAATATATGATAGAAAAGAAACTTTTAATTGTTCGACTAGTAGACATGCAATGAAACTAAAAGTTCGACTAGGTGCCACTAATGATGGAACAATAAAAGCTATAGATATAAATGCACTTTCAGATACAGGAGCATATGGAGAACATGCTTCTACAACTATTGGTCTAGTTGGGGAGAAGACTTTACCAATGTATAATAAGGTTGAAGCAACAAGGTTTGTTGCAGATGTAGTATATACTAATAAAATGCCAGCCGGTGCACTTAGAGGGTATGGAGCTTCTCAAGGTTGTTTTGCTGTTGAATCAACTATAAATATGTTAGCTGATAAATTAAAAATGGATCCAACAGATTTAAGATTAAAAAATGTAGTAACACAAGGTGAAACTACCTTTGCATATGAAAAAACTTTAAATAGTGTAGATTTAGTAAAATGTATAAATAAAGGGAAAGAACTTATCGGATGGGATGAAAAATATCCTTGTAAGCATCTTGAAAATGGAAAAGTTAGAAGTGTGGGTATGGCAATTACTATGCAGGGTTCTGGTATACAAGGTCTTGACAAATCTTCAGCTGAAATAAAACTAAATGACTGTGGAGACTATACACTTATGATAGGTTCTACTGATATGGGTACAGGAAGTGACACAATTTTAGCACAAATGGCTGCTGAAATTCTTGAGACAAGTATTGAAAATATAACAGTTATATCATCAGATACAGACTTGGTTCCATATGACCCAGGTTCATATGCTTCAAGTACTACCTATGTAACTGGAATGGCAGTAGTTAAAGCAGCTCAAGACTTGAGAGATAAAATAATATCTGCTGGAGCCACTAAACTAGGTGTAGATAAAGAAGAAGTAGAATTTGATGGTATAAAATTAACTAGTAAAGAATGCAGTACTTCATTGTTTGATATAGCAGTTGACTCTACAATTGGACCAAATACTAATCAATTAATAGGGCTTGCATCTCATGGTAGTCCAGTATCACCACCACCTTTTATAGCTGGTTTTGCAGAAACTGAAATTGACAAAGAAACTGGAAAAGTTGATTTATTAAATTATGTAGCCATAGTGGACTGTGGAACAGTTATAAATAAAAACTTAGCAAAGATACAGGTTGAAGGTGGAATTGTTCAAGGTATTGGAATGGCAATGTTTGAAGAAGTTAGATATACAGAAAAAGGTAACATGGATACAAACACATTTATGCAATATAAGATTCCAGCTAGATGTGATATTGGAAATGTGGAAGTTGATTTTGTTGAAAATTATGAGCCAACAGGACCTTTTGGAGCTAAATCTGTTGGAGAAGTTGTTATAAATACTCCTTTACCAGCAATACAAGAAGCTGTTTTTAATGGTGTTGGGGTTAGAGTAAATACACTTCCTATTACACCTGAAAAAGTTTTTATGGCAATGAATAAGTAAGTATTTTATACAGATTTTAGACTAGTTTTACATGTTAAACAACCAGTTATGTTATACCTGTTGAAAGATATTTAATAAGTAGTTATTATAATATTATGAAATTTTACTTGTAAAATATAAAATTAACTAAGGGGATGATGTTTTGGCTGGAAATCTAAATAATATGAGAGCAGTAAATAATTTTAGAGGAGATAATAACATTTTAGAATGTTTAGTCAGCTTTGAGGGTCGTTCAATAAGTCAGAGGAAAGCAAGGGTATTTTTTAAGGAAATGAAGAATCAAATAGAAATTGACTTCGCAGAAGAAGAAATTTCTAAACTTGTTGAAAATGTTGTTTTAAATACATCATATCAAGAAATGCTATATGATGAAATAGAGAAACAACTAGAAATTGATTGTGTAGGAACTTGGATGATATTATCTAAATTAAAAGATACTAGAGTTCATTGATTTTAAAATAAATTATTAGAGCCTAATTTTAAGGCTCTTTTTTAATGTTTTTAATTAAGATATAAACTTATTTTAAT
>NZ_JAGWCU010000045.1:0-24271 GCF_020657755.1 Clostridioides sp. ZZV15-6388
ATAGTTCTTTTGGGATAAATGGAGGAATCAGAAAAGTAGCAATGATAGCATGTGTATTCTTTTTAGCAGTAGTTGACGTACTTACAAAGTTTAACTTTTTATTTATGTTACCACAAGAATGGATTGACTTTTTAAGACTACAGCATCTAGGTATATCTGAATTTTTCTCTATTTTATTCATTTTGTATGAAAGTGTAAGTATATTAAAAAATATGTACCTGTGTGGATTACCAGTACCTAAAAAATTAAAGGAGAAAATAGGAATTTTATTAGATACAATGACAGACGAACTAAAAGTTAAAGGAGGAAAATAAATAATGAAAATATGTATTACAGTAGGACACAGTATTTTAAAAAGTGGTGCATGTACTTCTGCTGATGGAGTAGTTAACGAGTATCAATACAATAAGTCACTTGCACCAGTATTAGCAGATATGTTTAGAAAAGAAGGACATAAGGTAGATGTAATAATATGCCCCGAAAGACAATTTAAATCTAAGAATGAGGAAAAGTCTTATAAAATACCTAGAGTTAATGGCGGAGGATATGATTTACTTATAGAGTTACATTTAAATGCAAGTGATGGTCAAGGAAAAGGCTCAGAAGTGTTATATTATAGCAATAAAGGCTTAGAATATGCAACTAGAATATGTAAGAAACTAGGCACAGTATTTAAAAATAGAGGTGCTAAACTAGATAAAAGTTTGTATATCTTAAATAGTTCTAAACCTACAGCAGTATTAATTGAAAGTTTCTTTTGTGACAATAAAGATGATTATGAGAAAGCTAATAAACTTGGATATGAAGGTATAGCTAAGTTAATTGTAGAAGGTGTATTAAATAAAAATATAAGTAATGAGGGAGTTAAGCAGATGTATAAACATACAATTGTGTATGATGGAGAAGTTGACAAAATTCCTGCAACTGTACTTGGTTGGGGCTATAATGATGGAAAAATACTAATATGTGATATAAAAGATTATGTACCAGGTAAGACGCAAAATCTTTATGTCGTAGGTGGTGGAGCATGTAATAAGATAGGTTCTATAACTAAAGAAAAATACACTATGATAAAAGGTAATGATAGGTTTGATACACTTTACAAAGCATTAGATTTTATTAATAAATAGATTGGAAGGTAACAACTAAGTCAGTTGTTACCTCCTTTTTTAATAAATTTAAAGATTATAGAACAATGTATCTTTTCATAATTAAATAATGTGATACTATTGTTATAGTAGATACTAATACTATTGATATTATTGCGATATCAGTTTTTCTTATTAATAAACCCATTATATATTCTAAACCTATTAAACAGTCATAAAATATTTCTAATTTAACGGCTTTTTCTCTATCTATATTCCCATACTTTAATTCTAATTTATCTAAATATTTTTTGTTGCAGTAATTAGCTTTGCGTTTAATTAAATATCTTATTGCGATTCCTATTGTAAATGTTATTCCGTAACTTAAAAATATAATGCTCCAAGAATTCATAGTAGATATACCTCCTTTTAGATTTAATTTTCTTAATCAAAGTATATCAGTAACACAAGTATAAAGAGTATCTAAAATATTACAAATATTAACAGGACACATAAAACTATATAATATAAGTTGTAATAATAAAACGAACGAAAATTATCATACTAAAACATAAGACATGTTATAATTGTATTAAATATATACATTAACATACACCAAAGCACTCTTATAAAAAGAGTGCTTTTAGTGTATATTTTTTTACTTTTTTGAATGATTTTTGTCGTATGAATATATTCTAAATAAGGCTTTATGATAAAATAAATTTAAAGGAGTCTTTTTATATTAAAAATTAATGTTTTAAATATTTAGAATTTATAAAACTTTAGGGAGATAAAACTGATGTTGTTAGGAGAAGAAATTAAGTTGAATTTAGAGCCAAGTGATTTAATAAATTCTATACCATACTTTAAATCTGAATATTCAGATTTATGTGGTTTAGACGCAGATTTTATAAAGGAACAGTTATTGAAAGCTGAAAATAATGATAGAATAGTGAGTATGGCTCGAGGAGAAGGAAGAGAATTTGTTGTGGAACCAATTATTAAGCGTAATAATTATTGCAAATTTAGAAATAATTCATATGATATTTTTAATTCAATTCCATCTTATGAATATGCAATAAAAATAATAGAACGCTATAAAAACCATATTTTCAATCCAACTGAATATCGCAACAGTATAATGAGAAGAGTAGGGACATATGAAAATGATATTTTCAATTGGGGATACAAATCAATGCACTCTTATATGGAATCATTACCTTTAAGAGAATTTTTAGAGCCAAATAAAGTTGATAGAACATTATTATTTGAGTTTCTTGATTTTATGAGAGAACTTTTTTCATATCAGTTAAGAACGTATCCAGGACGTTTTGATAATTCCAAAATTTTAGATGCCATAGAGACCATAAAAAATGCTATCATAAAAACAGAATCACATGATGATTTGCTTATAATTAAAGAATGGTTATGTTTTTTATTGCATACTGGAAATCACAGAGTATTTAAAAATATAACTCCATGGATTTCATTGTCTACAGGAAGCAAAAGATATAATATTGTACATAAATTTGCTTCTCGCAAACCATTTACTTCTTATAGAACAATATCTGAGAAACATACTTATAACGAAAAAGAAAAGTTTATATTTATTGATTATTGGGAGTATGTAGATAAGGAAAATTTAACTTTTAGGAATACAAATTACATTGTCAATAAACTTAAAAGTATGGGAGTAAATTGGTATGAAAATAGAAATAATGAAGTTATGGTAAAATATGCATTATTTCCTCAACAAATTATAGGGTATTATTATTTTGAGAATAGAAAATTACAATATTACTTTATTAATCCTCATTATTTGAAAGCATGGCAAAAAAATAAAGATTTTAAAATAGGAGATGAACTGTACATAAATCAAGAACAAGTAGTGTTTCCTTTTAATAATCCGTATAGAGTAATATATGGAAAAAAATATGGACATATTTCAGTAGTTGATAAGAGATAAATATTTTTAGGCTCTAATTATAAAAAACAATAATATTTATCTTTTTTTAAAATCAGGGACGTAAAAAATAGTAGTATATATTCAGTTTAAGATGATAAGATGTACATAACAAAATTGGAATTTGCAAAATAAGGAGGTATGCAGCCATGAGAAAAAGAATTGCATATATAGGGCTTTCATATCCATTATTATATGATTACAAGCATCAGGCAAAGAGAAGTTTGAACGATTTATCAGATTCACCAAATCCTATTATAGAAAGCCCATTGGGTCTAATAATACTTTTTGATGAAATTTTATTTTTGTGTAAAAGTATTTGTCCTAATAATATGCGAGATTTGTCATATGTTAAATTTGTTGATGAATTATATCCCAATTTTTATTTTAGTGGCATCTTAGAATATGTAAAAGAAATTAAAAATCCTATTACTTTAAATACTGAATTATCTTATGATGATATAGTGAAATCGTTAAACGTGGAGGGATGGAGACCGGATACACATACACATTCTTTGCAAATTGGAGATATAATAATTTCAGCAAATTCAACTGAGGACATATTTTTATTTGATATGTATGTGTTTCAAGCATTGAAGCAGCAATACTATGAAGATATTGAGTTGATTGCCAATAGTAGATATGATTTGAAAACATTTAATAGTGGTTCAGAGGCCGAATTTACAGATAGAATTATTATTCCAGGGATTCCTAATTATATTGGGATAGATGGTCCCTACCATGTATGTATGGAGGAATTAAGGGAAAATAAGTACCTAAAAGATTTTAGATGTTGGATTATAGAAAAGCATAGCAACTTACAACGAGCAGAAATTGATGAAATGTGTGTTGCTGTTGAACGAAATATCGAAGAAATAAAAGAAAATACATTTAAAAGATATCTAGAAGATAATAGTGGCTTAGCATTTTTTAAATCAACTAGTAGTACTATAGTGAAAACAGGATTAGGATTATTGTACAGTCCTATATCTATTGCAGATGCTTTCACAGGAAATATAACTAGAGGAAAAAATTTTCTTGATGTTAAGAGCCTGAGGTGGCAAGGATTTGTTATGGACTCCAGAAATGCTATAAAGAAGGTAGATAATAGAATTACAAAGTCCAGTTCGAGTAAGACATAAGTACATAGAAACAGCAGATTGGAAAATATGAAATTTGAAAGGTGTATTATCTATTCTGTCTTTTTCAATAGTGATAAATAGAGTGCATCAATACATATCATTGCGGTTTTTCTATTTTCAGTTTTGAGAAAACTGTTCAAACCGCTTGATGAAGAACGTTCAGCAATACCCCATCAAGGGTTATTAAATGGTCTTGCAAACATTCCACAGGTGGAGTGGCTAAGAGTTGGATGTGTGATAGTTATACGTAGGTGTTCTGATACTTAAAACAATAAAGGGCATATTATTATATCAAATACCTTGAAAACGAGATTCTAAGGTTGTACAGACAGTTTTTTTACTAACTGGGAACTGGGAAGAAAGACAAACTTTTCATATAAGTAATTATGCGACCTTATAAGGTGAATATTCACTATTGTATGAACAAAAAATATATAATTTAATTAGGAATAAACAAGAATAAATATTTGGTAATTGTAAAATTATGTTATAATTAAATGGCAAGTTTATCTTGTAGAACTACAATCTAAGAGTGGAGTTTTATTATTTACACCCATCTTTAAATGAAAGGGGGTGGATGGAATGGCTGAATTTTTATTTGGAGTTTTAGCTAGTTTGACAGCTAGTTTTATTACATATACCATTTCCAAAAAAAGCAAAAAGTCACTCTGGCATGAGTGACTCTGAGCTTTATATGAAAATCAAGTATCATAAAAACTAAACCATTATAGTTGATTCTGAAACTTCGCTCTAGGCTAATAGATTGTAGTTTCTTTTTTGTTTTTGATACGAATTTACATCTTTATTATATCGCATTTTGAGAAAAAATAAAACTATGAATATTAGAAATATATTTTATTTTATCTCTAAGTATATATATTATTACCCACCTAAAAAACTTTCATAAAAACAAAAAGAAAAATATCTTTTTGGCAACTGGCTGACATAATTTATAAGAATTTTATAAATCTTAGTCCCTATAGCTTTGCGTCACTAAATTTCTCTAGTTTTGCCGATTTAGTTTTATTCTACAACTAAAATAATACAATAGAATTAGTTATTATTAAACAAGATTGTTTGAAAATTGAATAAATTTATGGATATGAATAATCTTTTTTATATATAAAAACAGACTAAATATGTAGAATGTATGGTAAAACTTACCTGTAGTTTTTGTGTTAAAAAGCTCCTATTATTAGTTTAAGTTAGACTGAATGAGGGAGCGACATAAGATGAAAGAAGAAATGTTAGTAGAAAAATTATTAAGAGCAGAATTAATAGTAATGGAGTATTTATGGAAAAAGGATTCTCTAATGCCTAAAAAAGAAATAATATATGATATAAAACAGATGTATGGATGGCATAAAAGTACAATAAAGACAATATTAAAAAGATTAATTGACAAAGGTTACTTAGCTAGAGATATTAGAAAATTTAAATCTTATTATAAAATAATAATAGATAACAAAGAATATTATGCTTTCAAGAAAAAAGTTCTAAAATCTAGTAAAAGTAGAAAAATAATGCGTTCACTAACTACTACACATAAAAATGTAAGTAAAGAAAAGTTAGATTCATTAGAAGAGTATTATAAAAATTTAAAAGAGTGATATGGTAAAAATTGGATGGAAATATTTGGTGTAATTCTCTTGTTTATAAAACTTTATTGTTATAGAATTTATTTATACATAAATCGACAAGGAGGTGTGTACTATGAAAATTAGTAAATTACCAGAAGCGGAATTAAAAGTTATGAGATATATTTGGGAAGCTAACAAAGCATTAACATCTAGGGATTTAGTTACTGCAATGGAGGAAAAATACAGATGGAATGAATCAACTACATTCACAGTTTTAAAAAGGTTAGAGCGAAGGGAATTTTTAAGTACAGAGAAAATAGGTAAACTTACACACTACAATATACTAGTAAAAGAGAAAAAATATCTAAGATTTGAAACAAAAGAATTTTTAAAGAATATACATAAGAATTCAATATCAAGTCTAATGTCAGCATTACATAGTAAGGATGATGAAGTAGATGATGATACTTTAAATTCACTAGAAGAATATTTTAAGAATTTAAAAGAAGAAAATGACAAATAGATACATAATAAACAAAATGAAGGTATGAAATTATAACTTTTTCTACCTTCATTTTGTTTATTATTCTGAACATGTAAAAAAAATGAAATAGATTTGTTTTAGGTTTATATAAATTTTAATAGAATATGTATAATATATAGTAGATAGGATGTATAAAAATAGAATTTAAATAAGTAGCTATTATCACAGTAAAATAAATACTTCCAAGTACATTTGGGTGGAAGAATGGTGGAAGAAAATTAGTAAAATATGATTCTTCCACCATTCTTCCACCCAAAAAATAAAAACGGCTCAATAAGAATTAATATACATCAATTCAGCTTAATCTAATCAAAACACTTAAATAAAAGTAATCTGAAAACAACATAATTCAAATCAATTAATTCAAATAAGCCTCAATTTATCTTAAATCTTAAGAAATATTTAAGATTTAGGATAATATTTTCTTAAGATTTATATTCTATTATATAGATATAAAGAAAAATTATAAAAATGTAAGATAATACAATATAACAATTTAGTCATTATTGAGAAAGGGAGTGAAAGATATTGTATAATAAATATAAGGATTATTATACAATAGAGGAAGTGAAAATATGTACAATATACTAGTAGTAGATGACGATAAAGAAATTGTTGATTCAATAGAGATATATCTTAAATCAGAAGGATTTAAAATACATAAAGCATATGATGGAATGAAAGCATTAGAAGTAATAACAGAAAATGATATTCATCTAATCTTAATGGATATAATGATGCCTAAATTAGATGGAATCAAAGCAACTGTAAAAATACGTGAAGAAAGAAATATACCAATAATTTTAATTTCAGCAAAAAGTGAAGATACAGATAAAATAATGGGATTAAACATTGGAGCTGACGATTATATAACAAAACCATTTAATTTATTAGAACTTGTAGCTAGAGTAAAATCAAACTTAAGGCGATATGTAACTTTAGGTAATTATGAAGATACATGCAAAGAAATTTTAAAAAGTGGAGCTCTAGAGCTAAATACATTGACAAAAGAAGTTAAGATTGATGGCGAAAATATAAAAATGACACCAATTGAATATAAGATAATTGAACTTCTTTTAGAAAATAAAGGACGAGTCTTCTCAATAGATGAGATATACGAAAAAGTATGGAATGAAGAAAGTTTTAATTCAGAAAATACAGTAGCAGTACACATTAGACGAATAAGAGAAAAGATTGAAATAAATCCAAAAGAACCAAGATTTTTAAAGGTGGTGTGGGGAGTTGGTTATAAGATTGAAAAATTTTAGCGGAAAACTTATGAAAGAAAAGAGTTTAATATTCAATTGCATTTTGATTTTAGTCGTTTTTACTTTTACACAAATATTAGGAATTCTTATATGTTTTAACTTCTTCTCAAGTAGCTTAATGTACTCTATGGGAATTATGCTTGTATTGAATTTTATTTTATATAAGATATTGACGATGTAGATGAGGTGAACAACTTGGAAAAATATAGAGCATTAAAGTTAGTAGCATTAATAATAGTATCTATTTCATTTCCATTAGCTATACTATTTGCATCAATAGGATTTGCTGAGCCTAAACACAATATACAAAAAACTTCTACAAGTAGTGGAATTGTTCGAATATCTGATGATTTTTATGACAGCAATATATTTGATGAAAGTACAATACAAGAGATATTATACAATTTGAAACTATCTGTAAGTAGTGAAAATAACAAAGAAGAAAAACTGAAATTAAATGATATTTATTTTAACGCAGGAGGAAAGGGCAAAAATATTGCTTTAGGTAACGATTATGGTTACTTTAACAATTATGATGAACTTGTAAATAATAAGCTATCATCTATAGAATATTTAAACTCTTTGAAAAATATAAAAATGTATATTAGAAATACATATACAGGAGAGTTTTATACTAACACAATATATGATGATTTAGATGAATTTAAGCAAAAAGTAAAGGGTTATTGTGATGTAGAAATAGTAGTAGGAGTAGAAAATGATTCTTATACTAAAAAACTAAACGGGAAGAAATTAAAATTAAATAATATTGATTTGAAACTCAATAGTATAGATGAGGAATTTAAAGCTTATGTATCCTTTCCTAAAGAACTAAGTGTTGATGATGGAATTGTATACAATAACTTTGAAACATTTAAGCAAGCTACAGAAAAAGTGAAATTATTTTTTGTAGCTAGTTTAGTTTTAGCTATTATATGTTTATTGTCTATGATATTATGTAAACGAATTAAATGTAAGGCATTAAAGAAAGACAGTGTATCTTTATTAATATACAATAAAATACCTATGGAATTTAATGCAATAATAATAGTTATCTCAATAATACTTCTATTTATGTATGTTATTAATACATCCTATGATACTTATGTTATATTACTAATTTCTATAGCATCATTACTAATTTCAAATAATATATTTTTTATAACTGTTCAGTTAAGCTATTTGGAAAATAAAATGTGTATATTTAAATCAAGTGTTATAGTTAGAATGATTTTATGGTTAATAAAAACTGTAAGGGAGGTTATTAACGCTATAAAAAAAGTATCTTTAGCAAGAAAGGTTATTGGTATAGTAATAATATCTTTGGTTTTAATAATTATAATCAGTGCTCAAAGTGTAAGTCTAGGATTGTTATTTTCTATATGTATATTTTTAGGTTTTGCACTTTATATAACCAAAAGACTTTCTTATTTGAGTTATGTTATAGAAGGTACCGAAAAAATAAAAGAGGGTGAATTAGACTATAAGATAAAAATTAGTGGAAATGATAATTTTACATCTTTAGCAGAAAATATAAATAATATTGGAGAAGGTCTAGACAAAGCAATAGAAGAACAGGTAAAAAGTGAAAGGATGAAATCTGACCTTATAACTAATGTATCTCATGATTTAAAAACTCCACTTACCTCTATAATAAATTATGTAGATTTAATTAAAAAAGAAGATTCTATACAACCAGACTATATAAACGATTATATAAATGTACTAGAATCAAAGTCAAAGAGGTTAAAATTATTGATAGAAGATTTATTTGAAGCGAGTAGAGTAAGTAGTGGTAATATAGAGTTACAAGTTAGTAAAATTGATTTGGTACAACTATTAAGACAAAGTATAGGTGAGCTTGAAGAAAAATTGTCTAAAAATAACCTAAATATAAGACTAAATGTTCCAAATGAAAAAGTGTATATATGGGCAGATGGAAGAAGAATGTATAGAGTTTTTGAAAATCTACTGTCAAATATAGCTAAATATTCTTTAGAAAGTACTAGAGTTTATATCGATGTTTATGAAAATGGTGACAATGTAAAGGTGGTTATGAAAAACATATCTTCATATGAGTTAAATTTTGACCCAAGTGAGATTATGGAAAGATTTAAAAGAGCTGATGAGTCAAGAAATACTGAAGGTAGTGGGTTAGGACTTGCTATTGCAAGAGATTTAGTAAACTTACAAGGTGGAAAATTCTATATAGAAATAGATGGGGATTTGTTTAAAGCAAATTTAGAATTTCAAAAATATGAAGAAGAAATAAAGATAGATTAAAATAAAATTTCAAGATATAATATAATTTTTACAGAAAAATTAAGATATTGAAAGGTTTCCTATAAAACAATTATGTAGATACTTTTAAAGAAGGGAATACTTTTAATTAATTTTATGAGAATGTAGATAGATTGGTGTAAATATATTTTTTCTTATTAATATTACTATTTTGATATGCTCCCTTTATAGTAGACAGTTGAAATAATAACAACTGATGCTATGAAGGGAGTATATTTTTATGTTAAGAAAATCTAAAATAGATTTTGAAAGAAAAATTAAATTAGTTGAAATGTATTGTACAATTAGCTATAGGAGATAGGACAGTTGAAAAAATTTCAGATAAGTCTTTGAATCAACTATTTTTCATTGTATTTTAAAATAGTTGTGCGTTTTCAGTTTTCTAATCATAAGAATACTCTTTTAATATTTCTGTATAAGCAAAACACTCTGTAATATGGTCGTTGACCATGCCTGTAGCCTGCATGAATGCATAAACTGTGGTTGAGCCGAGAAATTTAAAACCCATCTTTTTCAAATCTTTGCTTATTTTATCAGAAAGTGGAGTTGTTGCAGGTAAATCTTCAACTTTTTCCCAATGTCCCACAATAGGAGTATTATTTACATATCTCCAAATCATCTTATCAAAGCTGCCATGTTTATCCTTAATTTCAAGAAATACCTTAGCGTTGTTTATAGCTGCATTAATTTTCAAACGATTTCTTATAATGCCCTCGTTTGCCATGAGTTCGTCAATCTTTTTATCATCATAAAGGGCTATCTTATTTGGATTAAATCCATCAAATGCTTCCCTGTATGACTCCCTTTTTTTAAGTATGGTTATCCACGAAAGCCCTGCCTGCATGCTTTCTAAAATTAGCATTTCAAATAGCTTATCATCATCATGTACAGGGCGTCCCCATTCGTTGTCATGATAATCTGTATATATTTGGGTATTTCCTGACCAAGCACATCGGATTTTTTCATTCATATTATATTATCCTTTCTGTTTTATAAATAATCTACATTAATTCTGCTTTACAAAGATATTATACATTTATTCAACATCTCACACAATCAAATCTTTTTAATTCTAACTAAGGCTGGCAATTCCATATAAATTCTCCTCATCTTTTTAAAATTTTTTTGATAATCAATACAATAGATTCTGGAAGTATTTTACTAGTCTTTCAACCTGTATGGTAATAATTGTATTTGATTGTATAAAATCATTACAGTACTATTTATTTAAGTAGACATAATTTGGAGATTTTTTATTCGGTCTAGCTTGTTTTTTGAAAAAATAATATGTGTCACTGCCATATTTTTTTAAAAATACTTTTTAGTATCGTATATCTTTTAGATTAGAGTGAAACTGTGCAAAATTATAAAATAAGGTAAAATCGTGTGCAATTATTTGGTATGGCACTATGTATGTAAAATATAGATAATAAAATTAAGGAGGCAGTATGAAGGAAAGGGCTAAAAAAATATTAGATTTTATTATTAAAAATAACAATGTAACATCACAAGAACTACAAGAAAAGTTCAATGTATCAAAGAGAACTGTTTACTACGATATCTTAGCTATAAACGAAGAATTAGGAAAAAGAGGTAACATAAAAAATATAAAACACAAATTTATATTTGAAGGTAACTTAGGCAATGTAAGAAAAATAATTTCAGCTGAAGAAGATAAATTTTTAGATAGTGAATATAGAAAAACTTTTATATTGAACAAAATATTACATGATGAAAAAATATCAATAGAAAAACTAACAAATGAAATGTTACTTTCAAAAAACACAGTAGTACAAACAATAACCGATATAAAAAAGTATCTTCAAACAATGGGACTAAAATTAGAATACAAGGGAAAGTACAAAGTAATAGGTGATGAATATGTTATTAGAGAACTTTTCTTGCTACTTACACAAGAAAATGTATTAGAAATTAATTCTATAAGTAAGGAAGTAACTAACTTTGATACAAAGGGATACATAAATCTTACAGATTACTCTTTATTAAATTTAACTAAGTTTACAGAGTTTCTAAATAAAAGAATAAGAGATGGGAAAACCTTGTACTCTTATAAATATCTAAATGAAGCTAAAAAAATTAGTTACTTTAATAATTGTAAAGACCTTTTATGTGAAGAAGCTAATGAAAATGAACAAGCCTATGTGTGTGCTTATGTAAGTTCACTTCCTAGTTTAAATAGTGAAGTTAAGGAAGATGTTGTTGAAGCATATGTAGATAAACTTATAGATAAGTTTGAAGTAAATACAGCAATAAAATTAGAAAGTAAGCATGAGTTTAAAAAAAATATTTTAAGGCACCTGCATTCTTCTTACAATAGAATAAGATTTAAGTTTCCTATTAGCAACCCTATGCTAGACGAAACTAAGTATAAACATAAGTCACTTTATAAGATTATAAAGTCAATTATAGAAAATGAAGAAGAGTTTCCTGTATTTGAAGGTATAAGAGAAGAAGAAATAGGATTTATAGCAGCATATTTTGGAGGATACTTAAGAGGTTCTAGAGATAATGGTCTAAGAAAGAATAAAGTCTTACTAGTTTGTCCTAATGGTCTTATGGTATCAAAGAGTTTGGAAATACAGCTATACAAATACATACCAACTATAGAAATAGTAGGCATAGTATCTATTAAGCAACTAAAAGAAGTAAATATATACTATGATTACATAATTACAACCATAGACATACAAAATGTAAGTAATGTAATAGTTGTAAATCCTCTTTTAACAACATCAGACATTCAATTACTTATGAACAAACTCATAAGTGTAAAAGAAAATGAGAAGTATTTCAGTCTTGAACTGATAATACAGGCTATAAGAAAAAATGGAGTTATTAATAACGAAGAATCACTAAAAGCTGACTTATTAAACATAATACATAAGATAGATGAAGGAGAGATGTATCAACCAATGTTAAAGGAATTAATTAATGAAGAGAGGGTCAACATAATAAGAAGTGTTAAAGATTGGAAAGAAGCAATAAAAATAGCCTCAAAACCATTGTTAGAAGACAACTCTATTGAAGAGTTGTATATAGAAAATATGATAAAGTCAGTTGAAAAGTATGGACCGTATATTGTTTTAGCTGATAGATTTGCTTTACCACATGCAAGCTCTAAAGAAGGGGTAAACAAACTTGCCATGTCCTTACTTATAGTAAAAGATGAGGTTGATTTATTAGGAAAGCCAGTGAACATATTTATGGTACTAGCTGCTATAGATAATACTACTCACATCAGAGCATTAGCATCGCTGTCGGAGATGATGTATGAAGAAGAAAATATAAAAGTAATAATTAATGGAGACAAAAGCTCAATACTAGAACTTATAAATAAACAAAATTAGGAGGAATTTAAAATGAAAATATTGGCAGTCTGTGGATTTGGTGTAGGTTCATCAATGGTATTAAAAATGACGATACAAAAGGTTCTAAAGCAGTTAAGTATAGAAGGAGAAGTAGAAAATACAGATATAAACTCAGCTAGAGGGGCTGATTGTGACTGTATATTTACAAGCCAAGAATTATTAAATGAATTAAAAGGAACTTGTAATGTACCAGTATATCCAGTTAAGAAGTATATGGATTTAACAGAAGTTACAGAAGTTGTTCAAACTTTCTTAAATGATAAGAAATAGTATAAATTTTAAAAAGTAAATTTAAGTTAAACGACATAAAATAAAAACTTACTAAAATTAAAAATAGTAAGAAAGAGAGGGGGAATTTAGTGATAGAAAACTTAAATAGTTAGCCTATCACTAAAAAAATAATGCTTGATTTTATTTCAAATAATATTTTACGTAATCCGTCCATGCTAATTGGATTAATAGCAGCGTTTGGCCTTATACTACAGAAAAAGAAAGCATCAGATGTTATAAAGGGGTCATTACTTGCAGCTTTTGGCATAATAATTATGGAAACTGGAACAGGGATGTTAGTTAGTTCAATAGCACCGATTAATGGAGCTTTCCAAAGTATAAGTGGTGGTGCAGTAACAAAAGGTTTGAGTGATGTTACTTTTACTGCAAGTTATGGAGGGATTATAGGTTTAGCAATGTTTGTAGGTCTAGCTCTCCATTTAATGATAGCAAGATTTACTCCTATTAAGACAATATTCTTAACAGGTCATATGCTTTACTGGTTTCCATTTATATTTGTAGCATCTGGAGTAGAAGCTGGATTAAATGGTGGCGTGTTAATAGCTTTTGCAGCAGTATTATCAGCACTTTACTGGTCAATAATGCCATGGTTATTAAGAAAATATGTATTTGATGTTATTGGAGATGATTCTTTTACACTAGGACATCCATCTGGATGCTTAGCTCTTATATCAGGATTTATTGCTAAGCTAGTAGGAAATAAAGAAAAATCTACAGAAGATATAAATATACCTCAAAGTTTATCATTCTTTAGAGAAATATCTATAAGTGGTGGAATGGCAGTATTTTTAATGTTTATAGTTGTTGGGATAGTAATACCAGATGCATTTAAAGACAGTAATGAGTTTATTGGAACATATGCAATAAAGCAAGGTCTTTCTTTTGGAGCAGGGCTTATAATAATGCTTCATGGTGTAAGAATGTTAATAAATCAAATAATGCCAGCATTTCAAGGTATATCAGAAAAAGTTGTACCAAATGCACTACCAGCGTTTGATTGTCCAATACTATTTAACTATAAGCCAAATGCTGTATTAATAGGATTCTTAGTTGCCATGTTGACATCTACAGCTATGATTTTAATATGTAACTACTTCAATATATTTAATATGTTACTTATACCACTTGTTATAACTTCATTCTTTGAGTGTGGAGCAGCAGCAGTAATAGGCGAATCACAAGGTGGTATACGTGGAGCTATAATAGGTACAGCTGTAGCTGCAATATTTATGGTAGCTTTAGTAGGAATATCTGCTGTAATTTACTCAGGAACTATTCAAAACTGGATACTAATATTTGGTGGTAACGACCTTTCATTATTTGGTATAATCAGTAAGTTTATAGGTTCATTATTTGGAGGAGTATTATAAATATGGAATTTAAATACATAAATGAGATAAAAAGATTAATTGATATAATAGAAACTGAAGAAAAA
Source organism: Clostridioides sp. ZZV15-6388 (assembly GCF_020657755.1). Lineage (NCBI taxonomy): Bacteria > Bacillati > Bacillota > Clostridia > Peptostreptococcales > Peptostreptococcaceae > Clostridioides > Clostridioides sp. ZZV15-6388. Next base: position 15,002 of record NZ_JAGWCU010000045.1, read on the forward strand.
TCCAATATGGAAAAAGCAGTACAAATACTTGTTGAGGCAATAAAAAACAAAAGTGCTATATTTTCATTTGGGGCTTCACATGCAGGAATACTAACAGAAGAATTGTTCTACAGGGCAGGTGGCTGTGTTCTTATAAATCCAGTATTTGCAAAGTCTCTAATGTTAGATACAGCACCTATAACTCACACTAGCAAGATGGAAAGACTAGAAGGATATGGTGTGGCTCTAGCTGATAAGACTCCAATTAAAGAAGGAGATGTAGTTATAATTCACTCAGTATCTGGTAGAAATCCAGTAAGTATAGAATTTGCTATGGAAGCTAAAGAAAAGATGGCAACAGTAATATGTATAACTAATTTAAGCTACTCAAAGAGTGTATCTTCAAGACATTCTTCAGGAAAAAATCTTTATGAGGTGTGTGATTTAGTAATAGATAATCATGGTCAAAAAGGAGATGCCTGTGTAGAAATAGATGGTCTAAATCAAAGAGTTAGTCCAACTTCTACTGTAATTGCAACTACTGTGATGAATTCTATTATAGCTCAAGTTACTCAAGAGTTAGTTAATAGAGGGTTAAAGAATCCACCAATTTTTTATAGTGCAAATATAGATGGTGGAGATGAGTTAAATAAGAAGATTTTTGATGAATATAAAGATGTAATTCACTATGAATATTAAGGTGAAGAAAGTATTTTAATAAGGTCAAAAATGTCTTAATAATTATATAAATAAGTAGTATTGATTAAAAGCTGTAGGTAAAATCTACAGCTTTTATTATTTGGTAATACATCGAATGAAGATAAGTAAGAATCTCTTTTTTATTAATTAAAAGCATTCCTTATTTATTTTATAGTATAAAATAGTAAATTATTTAATTTCTATAATAAATATATTTAATTGTTTTTAAGTATGATAGTATCTAATTTACATTTATGAATTAGTCTTTTTATTTGCTAGTTCTAGCTCTAAGTTTTTTATAAAATTATTAAACTCATCTGGTTGTCTTTTTCCAAATAAGATTCTTACAATAATTGAATTAATTTTTCCAAATATATTTCTATCACTTTCACTTTCAGTGAAAATAAGTTTTGTATTGTCTAAATCAATGTGTATAAGTTCATATCGAGTAACAAAACTTTCTCTGTTATTGCTTGTTTTTATCTCATATATTCTATTCTTCTCAAAATTAGTTATTTCAACCTTAAATCTTTTATTATTTTTTTGTTGTACAAATGTACCTACTGCCCTTTTCTCATTAAAATTAGGGAAATTTAGTCTTGCAGATTTTATAAATATATTAAATATATCTTTTGCAGAGTATTTCAATAAAGCTTCAGATTTAAATGTTTTCATATTATTTTCCTCTCTGTGTGTAATTTTAATACTTGTAAATTATTTTTATAAATAAAATAGTATAATATGTCATATAAAGTCATATCTAAGTTAGAGATATGATTAAATTACTGTGTATATGAGCGTTTAATAAAATACTACTATATCGAATTAAAATTTAAAAACAGAAAGTGTTAAAAGCATAAAGGATTATAAATTTTTTTGTTGAGTAGATATATAATATTATATCTAATTAAATAAACTTTTCAATCCTAATTTTATAACTAATTTATATGATAATCTATATTATGAATTATAATATTATCAATCAAAAACAGTTAATACATTTAGTAAATTACTAAATGTACAAAAAGTAAATGTTTATCAAAATGTATGAATGTTTATGAAAACGTAGTCATGTACAAGTGTTGCAAAGAAAAAAAGTATTAAAATAAGTATGGCACGATAGTTGCTTATATATTTATCAAGAAAGGAGTTATCAAGCATGGAGTTGAGAGATAAACTTGTAAACATCATAAATACAGAAAATAAAAAAGACCCACTAACAGATGTTCAAATAGCAAAGTTTTTAAATACAACTAGAGAAAATATAACTAATCTAAGAAAAGAACTCAATATAAGTAATTCGAGACAAAGAAGATATCCCTATTTAAAGTCAGCGATTTCAGCAATATTGCAAAACAGTAAGGATATTTCTATTTCAGAAATTACCAGAGAGTTGATGACAGAAGGATTCAATATATCAAGAAGAGTTGTAGAGGAAATATTACCTAAGGAAAGTATAGAAATGGAAATAGTAGAGGTAATTGAAGAAAAATCAAGCGACCCGTTTGAAACTTTGATTGGAAATAAGGGAAGTCTTAGAAATGCTGTAGAACAAGCAAAGTCTGCTATATTGTATCCTCCAAAAGGTCTTCCCACTTTAATTGTAGGAGAAAGTGGAGTTGGTAAGAGTTTATTTTCTAAACATATGTATGAGTTTGCAAAGAAAAAGAAGGTAATAAAAGAAAATTCTAATTTTGTTGTATTTAACTGTGCTGATTACAGTGATAATCCACAATTATTGTTATCTTTATTATTTGGATATAAAAAAGGTGCATTTACAGGGGCTGAATATGATACACCAGGTCTTGTAGAAGAAGCTGATGGAGGAGTTTTATTTTTAGATGAAATTCATAGATTACCTCCAAAAGGTCAAGAAATACTATTTTCTATTTTAGATAGAGGCAAATTTAGAAGATTAGGTGAAACTAATGCTGAAAGAAAAGTAAGCATGATACTGATTGGAGCAACTACTGAAAACGTAGAGACTAATTTATTATTGACATTTAGAAGAAGAATACCAATGCTAATAACATTACCATCATTACATGATAGACTGTTAAAAGAAAAAATAGACCTTATATACAATATCTTTCAACAAGAGTGTAACAGAATAAATGCAAAAATATTTGTAGATAAAAATGTGATTGAAATACTTGCATTAAAAAAGTTTAGTGGAAATATAGGACAATTACAAAATATGATTCAAGTTCTTTGTGCAAGAGCTTTTATGAAGTTTATAAATTCTAAAGATGAAGATTGTGAATCAATAGTAGTAGTAGATATAAATGAAGTTTTAAAACTTAAGGATTCTTTCAAAGATGCTGCTTTTCAAGAGGTTGAATACACAGAAATAAGAAAGTATTTAAAAAATGCTATATTTATACCATTTAATTTAGAGGAATCTTCAATAAAAGAAAATGTTGTGAGTGATGAGTACATATTACCAGAGGATATATATAAAACAATTGAAAAGAAATATTATGATTTAAAGTCTTTAGACATTGAAGATATTGACATAGAAAATATTTTATGGACTTTTGTTTTAAATAGATTTGCTGACATAAAGTTTAATCTAGAAAACGATGAAGAAATCTTCTCAATGAGTGATTTAAATAGCTTTGTAAGTGATAGTCTAGTAAAACTGGTAAAAGAGCTAATGAATAATATAATTGAAAAAAATACTAATTTAGAAGTAAATAAAAATGCATTTAAATATCTAGCAATACATTTAGAAGAAGCAATAAAAAGGATTAAACTAAATCAAAAGATAATAAATGTAAACTTAGAAAAAATAAAAATAGATTTTTCAAAAGAATATGAAATAGCAAAAAACTTTGCAATTAAAATTGAAGATATAAATGAAATTAAGATTCCAGAAGATGAAATTGGATTTATAACACTTTATATAAAATCAGCCCTAAAGAATGAGGTAAAAAAAGATAAAGTTGGATTAATAATAATCTCTCATGGTCGTATAGCTACAGAAACTGTAAATGTTGTTAAAGAGCTTTTGGGAGTAAAATTTCCTGTGGCTATAGATATGCCTTTAGATGAAAAACCAATGAATATATATAACAAGGCAGTGGAGTTGTCAAAAATAATTGACCAAGGAAAAGGAATATTATTTCTAGTTGATATTGGGTCACTTACAAATATAGGACAAATAGTAAATAAGAGAACTAACATAAATACTAAAACTATTGATAGAGTAGATCTTTTAATGGCATTAGAAGCAACTAGAAAAGTTTCTATGGGAGATGAAGAACTCGATGAAATGTTTTTTTCTCTTGTAAAAGATAGGATGGGATATAACTATGAACTGGAAAAACACATAGATAAATCCAATGCAATTGTGACTTTATGTCTTACTGGAGAGGGAACCGCTAAGTACATAAGTAAAACATTAGAAGAAAAGTACAACAATACTAAATGTTATCAAATGAGTGCTTTGGATGAGAATATTTCCTATAAAATTGAAAAATTAAGAGAAAAAAACAATATATTAGCCATTGTTGGAACAATAAATCCCAAAATACCAGGTATAAATTTTATTCCATACAATAAAGATGTTTTTAAAAACCTAGATATATATCTTTCAAAAAAACAAGATGATAGTCAAATTAAAGGATATGGAAGAATGCTTGATGATGATTTAGTAATATTTGAGCCTGATATATATTTTAAAAAGGATTTACTAGAATATGTATGTTCAATTCTTATCAATAAGGGATATGTGGAAAAAGATTATTTGGATTCAGTTCTTCATAGAGAAGAAATGCTTCCAACATATTCTAAAGGGGCTACAGGTGTACCTCATGGAGATTCTTCTACAGTAAATAGTACAAGATTTGTTTTTATTAAATTAAAAAACCCTATTGACTGGGGTGTTGGTAATGTGAATTTTGTATTTATGCCAGTTTTTAAGACTAATGATAAAGATATTGTTAAGAATGTTCTTGAAATTTTAAAAGATGAAAAGTTTATGAATAGTGCTAAACAGTGTTTTGATAAAGAAGGTTTTAAGAAGATTATATTTGATAAATTTAAAAATATATAGATATAGCAACAATTTGAGAGGAGTTAGAGTAATGAATGTAGATTTAATATCATTAGGCTTAGAAGCTAATGATTATGAAAGTATTATCAGAGAATTAGGAAATAAAATGTATCAAAAAAAATATGTAAAAAATACATATATAAATGCAGTTTTGGAAAGAGAAAAAACATTACCTACAGGTCTTAATATTGGAGAAATGTGTGTTGCGATTCCGCATACAGACTCACAACACGTAAATGAATCTAATGTAGCTGTAGGAATATTGAAAAATCCAGTAAAATTTAATTCAATGATAGACCCAACAGATAATTTAGATGTAGAGCTTGTATTTTTACTAGCAGTAAAGAATCCAGACTCTCAAGTAAAATTATTAAAAGATTTAATGTCAGTTTTTCAGAATATAAAGCTATTAAGAGACATAAAAAATGCATCAACAAAAGAAGAAGTAGCTGAATTATTAAATTTTATAGAAATATAATGAAAAGATGTTTTAGAAGTAAATAATAGAACATTAAAAACTTAAAAACAGTATTAACTTCTGAGCAATTTAATTTATATAAAATAAAAACTTAAATATAATATTAGGAGGAAATTATTATGAAACAATTTAATGTATTATCAGTATGTGGTTCAGGAACAGTTACATCATCAATGGTGGCAGGGAAATTAAAAGAAGTCTTAGGAGATAAAGGAATATCTATTACAACGACAGAGGCTAGACCAACAGAAGCATTAAATTTGGCACAATCAGGAAGATTTGATTTTATAACATTTACAAGCCCACTTCAATCAGGTGATTATGGAATACCAACTATAAATGCATTTGCTTGTCTTACTGGTATAGGAGAAGATGCATTCTTTGAAGAAGTTTTAAAGGTTATTGATAGTTTAAATAAATAGTGTTTAGAGTATAAATTATAGTATTTGAATCAATAATTTAGATACTATAATAGACTACTATTCAAATAACTACTATCAAAATAAATTTAATTAAAGTGACATCATTTAAGAATTTATTAGAATAAAAAATGACAACAAAAAGATATTTATTTAGACGTATTTAATTAATTTGATAAATGTTTAGAAATAGGAGGATAAAAGATGTTAACATTTATGAAATCTATAATCGATACATTTGGTTCTGCAATTATAGTTCCAATTATAATATTCATAATAGCAAAAATATTTAAAGTAACTACTAAGAAATCGTTTCTTTCAGCTGTATATGCAGGTGTTGCTTTGCAAGGTTTTACATTAATATTAAACTCATTTACACCAATAATAACACCAGTAATTAATAGAATGGTAGATAGTACAGGAGTAAATTTACCTGTGTTTGATGTTGGTTGGCAAGCTACATCATTAGTTGCATTTTCAACAAGTGCAGGTATGATATACTTAGGTCTTGGAATATTATTGCAAACTATTTTATTTTTAGTAAAGTGGACAGATGTATTCCAACCATCAGATTTATGGAATAATTATTCTTATATGGTCTGGGGAGCAATGGTAATAGGAGTGACAGGCAATTTCCCTTTAGGTATAGGATGTATGGTCTTGTTAAACTTATACAGTTTATTAATATCAGAATTAGTTGCAAAGAGATGGTCTAGTTATTATAGATATCCTAATTGTACAATAATAGCTATGCACAATGTTGAAGCTTCTGTCTTTGCAGTATTTGCAGACCCTATATATAACAAACTTGGACTAAATAAAATAAAGTTAAACCCTAAAGAATTAGAAAAGAAACTAGGATTTTTAGGTGAGCCGATTACTCTAGGTCTTTTCTTGGGTATGTTTATTGGTATACTAGGTAATATGACTAGAATAACTACTATGGAAGCTTGGGGAGAAATAATGAAAGTTGGTATATCTACAAGTGCTGTTATGGCAATATTCCCAAAAGTAGCAAGTATGTTTGCTCAAGCATTTGCACCTATAACAGAAGCAGCTAGAAAGATTATGCAAAAAGCTGGAAATCGCGAGTGGTATATAGCAGTAAATGATGCTGTGGGATATGGTGAACCTGCAACTTTAATATCAGGTCTTATCTTAATTCCAATAATGCTTGTAGTAGCTATGATACTTCCAGGTAATCAAGTATTACCAGTTGTAGACTTACTTGCAATTCCATATATGGTACAAGGTTTAGTTGCAGTACATAATGGTAATATACCAAAAGTAATAGTTTCAGGTATAATATGGTTTGGATTAGGATTATATATATGTACATCTACAGCTCCATTATTTACAGATATGGCTACAAGTGTAGGTGTTGCTATACCAGCTGGAGCTATGCTTATAACAAGTTTCAATATACTAGGAAAACCTTTAATGGGGTTAGTGTTCTTTGCATTCTTAAGTGCAAATCCAATTTATATAGGATTAGCAGTTGTAATTTACTTTATCCTATGGGCATTATTTAGAAAGAATAAAACAAGTATACTTGAATATTTAGAAAAACAAGCACTTAAAAATGTAGCAGAAGAACCTGTAGTAGCATAGTTTAAGTTTATTAAAATATAATAATACAATAAATTAAGAAATCTATAGTTGATTTTATAGAAGTGTCAGAGATTATCTGAAAAGCTATAAATGAAATGTAGATTTCTTTTTATTTTGATAAATATTAGGATTCTGTTTTATTGTACTCAACTATCAATTTTATGAATTTTATTTTGTTATTTAAAACATACTTTTTTACCTTTATACAATAATGTAATTTGATTTTATAAAATGTATTATACATTGTCAAAATGCTTTGTATATAAGGTATTTGCAGAGATGAATTATTTGTTTTTTGTATGGCATAAATATTGCTATATATAAGTGTATAGCATGAAGGGAGAGGTTTATATGGCAAATAAGATGAGAGCATCAGTACTATATGATATAGGTGATGTTAGATATGAAATGGTTGATATACCAGAAATAACAGATGGAGAAGTACTTGTAAATGTTAAATATGTTGGAATATGTGGCTCGGATTTACCTAGGTCTATGGTTAGTGGATTGAGTGGAGGTACAGCATATCCATTAATTTTAGGTCATGAGTTTTCTGGTGAAGTTGCTAAAATAGGGTTAAAAGTAAAGAACATTAAAGTAGGTGATAGAGTAGCTGTTGCTCCATTAGTTCCTTGTGGAGAATGTGGTTATTGTAAAGAAGGGAATTTTGGATTATGTAATGACTACAATATAATTGGGACAAGAGTAAATGGAGCTTTAGCGGAGTATGTGAAAGTTCCTGAAGAGCATATTTTAAAATTACCAAATACCTTAGATTATGAAACTGCTGCTGGAATTGAACCAGCAACTATAGCATATCATGGGATTGCAAAAGCAGATATTAAGGTAGGAGATAGTGTAGTTGTACTAGGGTGTGGTCCAATAGGTCAGTTTGCTTTACAATGGGCAAAGGTTTTTGGAGCATCTAAAATTATAGCTGTTGATATTTTTAATGAAAAGCTAGAACTTTCTAAAGGTTTAGGAGCAAACTATATAGTAAATTCAAAAGAAGTAAATGCAATTGAAGAAATAAAAAAAATAACTAATGGTGGTGCTGATGTTGTTATAGAGACTGCTGGTAGTAGGTTTACTCAAGAGCAATCTCTACTTATAGCAAAAAAAAGAGGAGCTATAGTATTTGTAGGCATTTCGCATACAGAATTACCACTTAGTGCAAAAGCTGCTGAGAGTATATTACGTGGAGAGCTTACTTTGAAAGGTTCTTGGAATTCATATACAAGACCTTATCCTGGAAGAGCATGGACAGCAACACTAGATTTTATGGGAAAAGGAGATATTATTTTTACACCAATGATTTCACATAAAATAGGTCTTAATGAAGTAGGAGAATTTTTGCGTAAAATGTCAAACAGAGAAATAAATTTCAATAAAATCCTAGTAGAAATATAAAAATTTAAGAGGTATAAAAGATGAATGAAAAATTAAAACAAATAGCTAAAAACATAAGAATAAATATTATAAAAAGTATAACAGAAGCGAAGTCTGGACACCCAGGAGGTTCACTGTCAATAGTAGATATCTTAACTGTATTGTATTTTGAAAAATTGAATATAGACCCTATAAAATTTAATGATGAAAATAGAGATAGATTTGTATTATCAAAAGGTCATTCTGCACCAGCATTATATGCAACTTTGGCAGAAAGAGGTTATTTTGAAAAAAATGATTTAATGAGTTTAAGAAAATTTGGTTCTAAGTTACAAGGACATCCAGATATGAAAAAAGTAGCAGGAGTAGATATGTCTACTGGTTCTCTTGGACAAGGTTTATCTGCTGCAAATGGTATGGCACTAGCTGGTAAATTAGATAGTAAAGACTATATGGTATACACTATTTTAGGAGATGGCGAGATTCAAGAAGGACAAATATGGGAAGCTGTAATGACAGCATCACATTATAAATTAGATAACTTAATTGCATTTGTTGACTTAAATGGATTACAAATAGATGGTTCTAATGAAGAAGTAATGAATGTTAGTCCAGTAGATGACAAATTTAAATCTTTT
>NZ_JAGWCU010000046.1:0-23565 GCF_020657755.1 Clostridioides sp. ZZV15-6388
ATAATTTTGGGAGATATCTACAAATATATCTTTTAGTCTATCTGATATAGAGTTATCAATTACTTTTCTTCTATATTTTATACACATAACTAAGTGATAGTGTAACAAAAATACTGAATGATTATTACTATCTAATTTCATTGTAATTACTTCCTTTCAGTTTTTACTACTGATTTTATAATACAATACATTTTTTTGAAAATCAAGTAAAATAAATAACCTATCGGTTAGGCTTACATCCTCCACCTCCTATGGCGAGGAAGAGGAATTTCGCCATTGTAGGTTAAAAGTACTATCATTTCAGCACTATAGAAACTTATTTGTTTTATACTGATTATATGAATATTTAGGGTATTTTCTATTTTGAGCTACATTAATATTTTGTAAAAACACAAACATGTAAATTAAATTTTTTATCTAATGTATGTCTATACTATAAGAAGCTGTAAAAACTTTTCCTTTACCTAATTTGTTTATAAATTTCTTATCTGTGTAAATTTTATTAGAATGTATACTATCAGCAAGACCATACCATGGTTCTATACATAAAAATGGAGCAGTAGAATTAGTTTCACTATAATAAGGAGTCCAAATGCCAACTAGAGGAAAATTCTTCATAGATATAGTTAAGCATTCACTATCTTTATCATTATATATAGATACTTCGTCTATGTTAGTGTATATTAAAGCATCATTTTTAAATAATTCTGGATTTAATTGTAACCTTTTTAAGTCTCCAATAAATTTTGTATCATCAGTAAAGGACCCATTTAAATTAATTTTTTCCACATTATTTCCTCCTTTAAACTCAAGATAGTACTTAGAAAAGTCATCTTGTTCATAAAAAGGAAGATTAAATGCAGGATGTCCTCCTATAGAAAAGAATATATCTTTAGAGTCAGTATTTTTTACAATCCATTCTATATTTATGCTATCATCATTTAATGTATAATTTATAAGTAGCTCAAAATAGTAGGGATATTTTTTTAGAGTAGATTCATTGGATGTTAAACTATAAGATATGAATGCATCTCCTTTATTTGCAATTTCAAAATCCATATCTCTAGCAAATCCATGTTGAGTCATATTATATAAATTTTCTTCTATTATGGTTTCATTATCAAGAAGTTTACCAACTATAGGGAATAATATAGGTGATTGTCTACCCCAATGTTTTTTATTACCATCCCAAAGAATATTTCTGTTATGTTTTTTAGAAAATATCCTAGTAAGTTCAGCACCAGAGCTACTTGATTCAATAATTAAGTTTTCATTTTGTAATATATTCATTTAAAATCTCCTTTATTATACTTTATTAGTATATTATACTATAAAGTATAATAAGTATTAAATCGTATTTGATATTATATTTGAAAGGTAGATTTTAGTATATTTTGAAAATTTTGTTTTGAAAATTTGGGATTATTTAAGAAATTTTGTATTATAAATAGAAGGAAATAGATAAATTGTATAGAATTAAATATATTAAGATAAGTTAATAATGTTAAATGGGAAGTGAGTTTATGGAAAAACCAAATACAAAAGTTGTTAACTTTCAAGAGTATAAAGACAGAAAAAAACAAAGAGAAGTAAACCGAGACGAACTTTTAAAGCTTATTAAAAAAATTGTGACTTCAAAATAGGGAGTTGTTAAACTCCCTATTTTAATGGGTTCCCAAAGAATTAAGACATTCTAAGTCCATCTATATAATCTTTAAATTGTGAAAAATCTGATTCACTACTTAACTCTACAGTTTCTGTACCTTCCGTATAAAAATTCTTAAGATAGATAGTATAATTATTATCAACACAATTATGATAAATACATCTATATCCATCTTCATATAAATTTTTTAATTTAGAAAAATCATCCACAATATCAACTCCTTAAAGTTCTTTTAATTATATTTTTACAAAAAGTATGTGATTGTATGCAAATTAGAAATGTAAAATAAAGGAAATTAAGATAAAATGTAGAATAATCTTTATATGTATGTAAAAATAAAAAGAAAAAGTTGAAATTTTTAGAAAATAAGAGTATTTTTTATCTAAAAAGATAATTAAAAAAAAATAATATTGGGAGGATAGAAAATGAGTTTATTAGAAAGTATATCAAGGAATATATATTCTCTAGATAAGTCTTCTATTGAAAAAGCAAAACAGAGGTTGGACAGGCTTATACATCCAACTGGAAGCTTAGGAAAGATAGAAGATATTTGCATGCAATTAGCAGGGATATTTGGTAATGAAAATTTTGATACAACTAAAAAAGTTATAATTGCTTTTGCTGGAGATCATGGAGTATATGAAGAAGGAGTTGCGCCTGACCCTCAGGACATAACAAAGTTACAATTTCCAAATTTCTCAAAAGGGCTATGTGGCGTTGGAGTAATAAGTAAATTTGTAGGAGCAGATGTTGTAGCTGTAGATGTAGGAATAAATTGTGATGAAAAACTAGATGGAGTATTAGATTATAAGATAAGAAAAGGTACTTCAAATATGGCAAAGGGACCAGCCATGAGCAAACAAGAGGCTATAAGATGCTTAGAAATAGGAATTGAAATAGCAGAGCAATGTATAGAAAGAGATTATAAAGTAATTGGTATTGGAGAGATGGGTATAGCAAATACTACTCCAAGTACTGCAATAATATCTGTAATTTCAGGATGTGACCCATCAGAAGTGACAGGTATAGGTGCAGGTCTTAAAAAAGAAAGATTAAAACATAAAGCTGATGTAATTAGAAAAGCTATTGAAATTAACAATCCGAATCCAACTGATGGTGTAGATATTTTATCTAAAGTAGGTGGATTTGAAATAGGTTCAATGGCAGGTGTTATATTAGGATGTAGTGCTAATAGAATTCCAGTTGTTATAGATGGATTTATTTCTTATGCTGCTGCTTTAATTGCTTATAAAATAAATCCAAAAACTAGAGAATATATGATAGCATCACATTTATCAGCAGAATCAGGAACTAAAAGAGCATTAGATATATTGAAATTAGACCCTATACTAAATATGGATATGAGATTAGGTGAAGGAAGTGGAGCTGCTTTGGCATTTAATATAGTGGAAGCTTCAAATTATACTTACAAAAATATGGCGACCTTTGATGAGATAGATATGGGTCGATAAAAAATTTAATATATTTAGGAGTGTTTTGATGAGTCAAATTATTCTGGTAACAGGAGGAGCTAGGTCAGGAAAGAGTAATTTTGCAGAAAAATTATGTTTAGATAGGAATAATAACACAGCTTACATAGCGACATCTATTCCATTTGATGATGAGATGAAAGATAGAGTAAGGAAGCATCAAGAGAGTAGACCTAAAAGTTGGAAGACATATGAAATATATGAAGACATATATTCTATAATTAAAAATATATATGAAGAACATGAAACTGTTATACTAGACTGTGTAACACTATTAGTAAATAATTTAATGTTTTCACATAATTTAAACATAGAAGAATCTACTCAAGAAGAAATAAATAAATTGGAAGAGTACATAAAAGAACAAATTAGTAAACTTATTAAAGAAATAGAAAAAACAAATCTATATTTTGTATTTGTGACAAATGAATTAGGTATGGGAATTGTTCCTGGAAATAAACTTAGTAGAATATATACTGATATTGTAGGTCGTATAAATCAATATATAGCATCAAAAAGCAATGAAGTTTATTTTGTAGTTAGTGGCATACCTATGAAAATAAAGGAGTAGTATGTGACTATGAAAAGATTTATTTTGATACTACAGTTTTTGACAAGAATACCTATAAAATTAGATGTAGGGTTTGATGATGAATTTTACAAATCTATAGTATATTTTCCGCTTGTAGGTCTTGTTATTGGTATATTAACTTACTTAATAGGATGGGTTTCTATACTTTTGTTTCAGCCATTTATATGTGCAATTATAATAACACTTGCTGGTGTTTTGATTACTGGAGGGCTTCATATAGATGGATTAGGGGATACATTTGATGCAATATACAGTTATAGAGATAAAGAGAAAATGCTTGAAATAATGAAAGATTCTCGATTAGGTACAAATTCGCTTTTAGCAATTATGTTTGTACTTTTATTAAAGATTGGATTTGTATATAGTATTATAAGTAATAATTCACTATGGGTTATAATATTCATGCCAATGATTGCAAGGTTAGGAGTAATGTTATTGACATATAAAACAGTAACACCAAGAGCAAAAGGAATGGGGAATTTATTTATAGGAAAATTGACTACAAGTATGTTAATAGCAGCTATAATATACACATTATTGATAGTTAGTATTATTGCTAAATTAATATTTTTAGTGCCTAATATAGTATTGATTAAAGTATTATGTTCAGCTATAGTAGTTTTTATATTTATAATATTGTTTAAAAATCATATTTACAAAAAAATTGATGGAGTAACAGGAGATATATTGGGTTGTGGAATAGAACTTTCAGAACTTGTATATTTGATTTATATATATTTGTTAATTTTTATGTTTATTTAAAACTAAAAAGTGGTGATAATGTGATAAGATTAATATTAATAAGACATGCTTTGACAACTGATAATGAAAAAGGAAGATTATCAGGTCATATAAATAGTTATATTAGTGAAGAAGGTAAATTACAAATAAATAAAATTACAAAATATATGAGTAGTGAAAGTATAGATAAGATTTACACAACCCCATCTTCACGTACTAAAGATACAATAGAGAAAATATCAAAGCTGAAATCAATAGAAATAGAAGAAAGAGAAAATCTAAGAGAAATTAGCTTTGGAGACTTTGAAGGAATAACTTTTGAAGAGATAAAAGTTAAATATCCAAAAGAATTTGAAAAAATGATAGAAGAAGGTAGCAATTATAGATACCCAAATGGGGAAAGCTTGATAGATTCATATGAAAGAATAGCAAAAGAGATTGACAATATAATTTTAGAAAATGATGATTATTTAAATAGAAAAACAATACTTATATGTTCTCATGCAGGTACAATAAGAAATATAATAACATATTTGATTTCTGGTGGTTATAAATATCATTGGAACTTTAAAATTGATAATGCATCTATTACAATTTTGGAAGTTGATAATGGATTTACTGTAATAAATAAAATGAATTTTACTGAATTTATATAATTCAATATAAATTAAATATTAAATATTAAACGATATGTGCTTATAAAATTACTAACAAAAATAGAATACTAGATTAAAATTAGGTTCTCAATGAGATGTAAAAAGGGAAAAAGGTTAGATGCCTTTGCAGCCCCCGCTACTGTGAAACCAACGAAACTATAAATACCACTGTCAATTTGATGGGAAGGTTATGGAAGTAGGATGAAGTTAAGCCAGGATACCTGCCTAATTTAATTTAAAACATGAGGTCTTCGGGGTGAAAGATTTTTAATTAATATATATAAAAGTCCTAGCTTTAGAAGCACTAGGACTTTTTTTAGTTTATTTATAGGTAAAATTTAACTTTAAGGAGGGGAGAAAGTGGGTAAAAAAATAATGCTACAGGGAACTGCATCAAATGTAGGTAAGAGTATTTTATCAGCAGGATTGTGTAGAATATTTAAACAAGATGGTTATACTGTTGCTCCTTTTAAGTCGCAAAATATGGCTTTAAATTCTTTTATAACTAAAGAAGGATTAGAAATGGGAAGAGCACAAGTATTTCAAGCAGAAGCTGCAAAAATAGAGCCGATAGCAGATATGAATCCAGTTTTATTAAAACCTTCTGGAAATCATAAAAGTCAAGTGATTGTAAGAGGAAAAGTTGTAGGAGAGATGCCTTCATCTGAATATCATGATTATAAGCTAGAATTGGTAGATGTATTAAAAGAAACCTTTAATAATTTAAGTTCAATGTATGACATTGTGGTTATGGAAGGTGCAGGGAGTACTGCGGAGATAAATTTAAAAGATAGAGATATATCCAATATGGGTATGGCAAAAATAGCAGATGCACCAGTAATAATAGTTGGGGATATTGATAGAGGTGGAGTATTTGCATCATTAGCAGGTACAATGCTTTTATTAGATGATGATGAGAGAAAAAGAGTCAAAGGAGTAATAATCAATAAATTTAGAGGAAAAAAGGAACTCCTACAAGATGGTTTAAAGATGCTTGAAGATATTATAAAAGTACCTGTTTTAGGTGTGGTTCCTTATATGGATATAAAAATAGAAGATGAAGATAGTGTAACAACTAGATTTAAGAAAAAAATGGATAAAAATGATATACATATAGAAATAATTAGAACTCCACATATGTCAAATTTTACAGATTTTAATATATTTGAAACACAAGAAGATGTAAGCCTTAGATATGTAGACTATGGAGAAGCTATAGGAAATCCAGATATATTGATAATACCTGGAACTAAAAGTACTATAGATGATTTAAAGTACATAAGAGAAAGTGGTCTTGAGTCACAAATTAAAAACTTACATAGTCAGGGTAAATTGATATTTGGAATATGTGGTGGGTATCAAATGTTAGGTAAAAAATTAAAAGACCCTTATCATGTTGAAAGTGAAATTGAAGAATTAGATGGAATTGGTCTTTTAGATACAGAAACAATATTTGAAGAGGAAAAGACTACAACTCAAGTAGAAGCTACCATTATTGAATGTGCTGGTGAATATATGAACGACCTTAAAGGTAAGAAAGTAAAAGGTTATGAAATACATATGGGAATTACAAATCGTAGTAATAAAGTAAGTAGTTTAGATTTGATAACAAAAAAACTAGATAAAGAAGTCAATTATACTGAAGGAAGTGTAAATAAAGAAGGTAATGTAATTGGTACTTATCTTCATGGAATATTTGATGAAATAGATTTTACAAGAGCAATTTTAAATAATATAAGGAAGAAAAAGGGATTAAAAGTATTAGAAAGTACTGTAAGTTCTTTTGATGAGTTTAAAGATAAAGAGTATGATAAATTGGCAGATTTCTTAAGAGAACATTTAGACATAGAGAAGATATATGAAATTATGAAATAAGAATGACTTTATATTTATACTTTAGGTAGGAGGTGTATTATGAAAAAGATTTTGATTGCAGGTACTAGCAGTGGAGTTGGGAAAACTACAATATCATTAGGAATAATGCAGGCTTTAGTTAAGAGAAATATGAAAGTACAGCCGTATAAAGTAGGGCCAGACTATATAGACCCTTCATATCACACATTTATAACTGGAAGACATTCTAGAAATTTGGATTCTTATATGTTAGATGATGAAAAGATAAAGTATATAGTAAATAAATCTTCAAAGGATGCAGATATTTCAGTAGTAGAAGGAGTTATGGGATTATATGATGGTTTTGGGATAGATTTAGATAACTGCACAAGTTCACATACTTCTAAGGTATTAAAAGCTCCAGTTATACTAGTTATAAATGGAAAATCTATGGCAGCATCTAGTGCAGCTATGGTACTAGGATATAAGGAACTAGATAAAGATGTGGATATAAAAGGTGTTATAGTAAATAATGTAAAAACTAAGAGCCATTATCAAATAATTAAGAGCTCTATAGAGAAATATTGTAATATCGAAGTATTGGGATACTTTCCTCCAAACAATAAATTTTCATTGGAATCTAGACATCTAGGTCTAATTCCTAGTGTGGAGATGAAATCTTTAAGAGAAAAGTTTTATACTTTAGCTGATGAGATTGAAAACTACATAGATATTGATAGAATAATAGAAATCTCAGAAAGTGATGAATTTGAGAGTAGTTTTGATTTTCAAAATCTAATAGAAAATAATAAGATAAAAGAACAGATTAAGGATAAATCAATAGCCATAGCATATGATAAGGCATTCAATTTTTATTATAGGGAAAACATAGAACTTTTAGAGGAACTTGGATTAGAAGTAAACTATTTTAGCCCTCTTGAAGATACATCAGTACCAAATTCAGATTATATTTATATTGGAGGCGGTTTTCCAGAGATATTTGGGAAAGAACTAGAAGCAAATGAATCAATGAGAGCCTCTATACTAGAAGCACATAATAATAATATTCCTATTTATGCGGAATGTGGTGGATTAATGTACTTAGGTGATAAGTTACTTAATCAAGAAGAACAAGAATTTAATATGGTTGGTATATTTAATGGAACTAGTAAGATGACAGCTTCTCTAAAGAGGTTTGGATATTGCCTTGGTGTAGCTAAAGAAAATACAATTTTATCTAAAGCAGGAGAAATTATTAAAGGGCATGAGTTTCATCATTCAATATTTGAAAGTGATGAAAAATGCGCATATTCAATGAAAAAAGAAAGAGATGGAAATTTAATAGAAGAATGGGATGGAGGTTATAGCAAAGGAAATACACTGGCAACATACCTTCACACACATTTTTATAATAATTTAAACTGCATAGAAATTTTTTTGGAAAAGGGAAATGAGTAAATGAATATTTTATCTATTTATATAGGGTATATAACAGATTTAATTGTAGGAGACCCATATTCTTTTCCTCATCCAGTAAGATTTATTGGAAAACTTATAAATTTTATCCAAGGAATAATAAGAAAGGTCTCTAAAAATGGAAAGCAGTTAAAAATTGGTGGTTTTATATTATGGTTTGTAACTGTTGGAATAACCTACTTAGTAACCTATGTTATAGTGAAGCTATGTAGTTTTAATGTATTATTAAGTATCGTAGTAAATGGGTTCATAATTTATACGACGTTAGCAACAAAGTGTTTAAAAGATGAAGCTATAAAAATTTATAATGTATTAAAGACTGGAGACATAGAGAAATCCAGAATGCAGTTATCTTATATAGTGGGTAGAGATACAACTAATTTAAGTGAGCCTGAAATAATAAGAGCAACTGTAGAAACTGTGGCAGAAAATACTGTAGATGGTATAATTGCACCTATGCTCTATGCATTTATTGGAGGAGCACCACTTGCTATGGCGTATAAAGCTATAAACACCCTTGACTCAACTGTTGGATATAAGAATGAAAAATACAAAGATATTGGTTTTGCTTCTGCTAAAATTGATGATATAGCTAATTATATACCAGCAAGAATATCTGTTATTCTTATGACTATAGGGAGTTTTTTTCTTGGTTATAACTATAAGCGTTGTTTTAAAATTTCTATTAGAGATAGAAAAAATCATAAAAGTCCAAATTGTGCTTTTTCAGAAGGTGCAGTATCAGGAGCCTTAGGAATTCAACTAGGAGGAACCAATGTTTATTCTGGGCAAAAAGTATATAAGCCAACAATAGGAGATAAAATTAGAGTGATAGATAGAGAAGATATAATTAAAACAAATAAAATTATGTATGCCTCTTCATTGACTTCTATATTAGCATTTACGCTGATATCTGTGGCATGTAGGATGATTTTTATTAACTTAATTATATAACTTAATTGTGTACTAATTTAAGGGGGATGTAGATGAAGGATTTGGGGCATGGTGCTAATGTAGACGAAATGGCAAAATTGTATGGGAAAGACCCAAAAGAAATAATAGATTTTAGTTCAAATATAAATCCAAAGGTTTTACCCAATTTAGAAAAATATATTTTAAGAGGGTTAGATGAATGTAGGAATTATCCAGATATAAATTATACAAACTTGAGAAAAAATATCTCAAAATATATAAATATAAATCCAAACTTTATAATACCTGGAAATGGAGCAACAGAGATAATTTATTTGCTTATGAAGAGTATTAAAAAAAGATTGGCTATAATAAACCCCACTTTTTCAGAGTATAGAAGAAGTGCCAAATTAAATAATATAGATATTATAGATTTAGAATTAGATTCAAATAATAATTTTAAACTTGATATAGATACAGTAAAAAATAAAATTGAAAAATTTGATAGTTTATTTATATGTAATCCTAATAATCCTAGTGGGAATGTTCAAGATTTAAAGGAACTTGTTTGTTTACTAAATGAAAACAATAAGATGCTAATAATTGATGAAACTTTTATGGAATTTGTTGAAAATGAAAATGAATATAGTTTAGTTAAATATATAGAGTCAAATAAAAATATATTTATAATTAAGGCTGTGACTAAATTTTTTGGAATGCCTGGTTTAAGATTAGGATATGGTCTTACAAGTAATAGCAAGATTATGGATAAAATTTATGAGTATAAAGAACCCTGGACTATAAATTCTTTTGCTGATATGCTATCCAATTTTATTTTTCAAGATAAAGATTATATTAGAAATAGTAAAGAGTTCTACATAAAAGAAAGAAAATACATGTTACAAGAGTTAAAAGATATAAGAAACATAAAAGTTTATGATACAGATGCTAATTTTATCCTAATAAAACTTTATAAGAAGATAGCTGATGAGTTAAAAAAAGATTTGTTTAAGCGTGGAAATATATTGGTTAGAGATGCGTCTAACTTTATAGGATTGGATGACAGTTTTATAAGGATAGCTATAAAATCTCATGAAGATAATAAAATTCTTATAGAAAATATAAAAAATTTATTAGGAGATTAAAATGAAATCTTATGGAATATGCCCAGCATCATGTGGAGAGTTTGTTCAAGGGATAATAGATGATGAAGAATATCTATGTTCATATGCTATAAATATGTATTCTAAGGTATGTATTGAAGAGAAATTAAAAGATATAAATTTAGGTGGATATAAATCAAGAATAGCTATAGAAAAGGTATTTGAAAAATTTAATTTGCCTAAAAAAGATACCAAAAACATTTCTTTAAATATAAACAGTAAAATACCTGTTGGAAAAGGAATGGCAAGTTCGACAGCTGATATAGGAGCTACTATAAAAGCAACATTATCGTTGATAGATAAAGATTTAAACAGTGAAGAAATATCGAAATTGGCAGCAGAAATAGAACCAACAGACTCTATATTTATAAATAAAAATAGTATATTTAATCCTATAAATGGTACTGTTATAAAATACTTAGGAAATATAACTAATGCAAAAGTTATAATTCTTGAACCTAATAAAGTATTAGATACGATGAAAATTAGAATGAGGAAAGATTATAGTAAGTTAAAAATCGAAAATAA
Source organism: Clostridioides sp. ZZV15-6388 (assembly GCF_020657755.1). Taxonomy (NCBI): domain Bacteria; kingdom Bacillati; phylum Bacillota; class Clostridia; order Peptostreptococcales; family Peptostreptococcaceae; genus Clostridioides; species Clostridioides sp. ZZV15-6388. Next base: position 11,058 of record NZ_JAGWCU010000046.1, read on the forward strand.
GGAAATTATAAAAAAGTCATTTGCTCTTTTAGAAGAAGGTCTGAAGAAAGATGATTTATCCTTAGTTGGAGAGGCTTGTACATTAAGTAGTTTAGCAAATGAAAATATAGAAAAAAAAGAATACTTAAATGAAATAATAAAAATATCCAAGCTATATGGAGCCTATGGAGTAAATATTGCCCATAGTGGTACAGTAATAGGTATTTTAATTGATAAGCTTATGAATGATAAGAAATTAATAGATGTATTATATGAGTCTAATATAAATTCTGTTTATAATAAAATCTATACCTTGGATATAATAGATGGTGGAATTAAGGGGGAAGTAGAATGGAATACATAAAGAATCCTATGAAAATAGAAGAGAGAAGTTTTGAATTAATACAAGGAATAATAGATGAAATCAGACCAGATTATAAATTTAAAGATGAGATTGAAGAAAAAATAATAAAAAGAGCTATACATACTACTGCTGATTTTGATTACTTGGATATATTAAAAATATCAGAAAAGGCAGTTGATAGTATAATAAATGCACTAAAAAATAATGCAAGTATTTATACAGATACAAATATGGTTCTTAGTGGAATAAATAAAAAGAAGCTGGAAGCATTAGGATGCAAATATAAATGTTTGGTAGCAGATGATGAGACTGCAAAAGTGGCTAAAGAAAAAGGTATTACCCGTTCCATGGCAGCTGTAGAAATTGCAGCAAAAGAAGAAGGAAGAAAGATATTTGTACTTGGGAATGCACCAACAGCTTTATATAAAGTCATGGAAATGAAATCAGAAGGAAAATTGGATGTAGATGCAGTTATAGGAGTTCCAGTAGGTTTTGTAGGAGCACAAGAGTCAAAAGATGAAGTTGAAAAGACAGATATACCATATATAATTTCTAAAGGTAGAAAAGGTGGTAGTAATTTAGCAGCAGCAATAGTAAATGCTATCTTATATGCCATGTAGGTATCTATATGGAAGAATATGTATATATAGATGGGAAAAAGTATCGCAGAGGTTATACTACAGGTTCTTGTGCTACAGGTGCATCTAAGGCTGCTGTATATATGATGATTACAAAAAATAAAATTGATACTATAAACATAGATACTCCTAAGGGAATACCGCTATCATTAAATGTTGATAATGTAAACATTTCTGATGACTTTGTAGAATGCTCTGTAAAAAAAGATGGTGGAGATGATATAGATGCAACACATACTATGGATATCTATGCAAGAGCTGAAATTATATCTAAAACTGATGATAGCAATAATTATCTTACCTTAGAAAATATTGATAACATAAATATTAGTGAAGAGTGTCAAAGTGAACTCTATAAATTTATTAGGGTCTATGGTGGAACTGGTATTGGAGTAGTAACTAAAAAAGGATTAAGTGTAGGTGTTGGTAAACCTGCTATAAATCCAACTCCAATAAGGATGATAAATCAAGAAATAATAAAGCTTATAGAAAGTGATTATGAATCTATGTTTGGGTATGATAAAGTTTTAAAAATAACAATCTTTGCTCCACAAGGAGAAGAAATCGCAAAAAAAACATTTAATCCAAGGTTAGGAATAGTTGGAGGAATATCTATAATAGGTACAACTGGGATAGTTGAGCCTATGAGCGATGAGGGATGGAAAAAATCTTTATCTATAGAGCTCCAAATGAAAAAAGAACAAGGTTTAGACAAAATAATATTAGTTCCAGGAAATCATGGAGGACAATTTATAAGAGAGAAACTGAACTTAGATATTAAGTATGTAGTAAGAACCAGTAATTTTATCGGTTATATGATTAAAGAGGCTCAAAGAATAGGATATAAAAAAATATTGATGGCTGGGCATATAGGTAAATTTATAAAAGTATCAGCTGGAATTTTTAATACTCATAGTAAAGTAGCTGATGCTAGAAGTGAGATATTAGTGGCAAATCTAGCTTTAATGGGAGCTACACATGAATTTTTACATAAAATAAATCAGTGTTTAACGGCTGAAGAAGCTGTAGAGTTAATAAATAATAGCGAATATAAACAGGTTTATAATATATTGAGTAATAAATGTAGAGATAGAGTAAAGCAATATTTAAATGAAGATGTAGATGATATTGATGTAGAAGTAATAATTTTTTCAATGGATAAGTCTTTGTTAGGAAAATCAGATAATACAGATGCTTTAGTGGAGGTTTTTATATGATAAATATAATAGGTTTGGGGCCTGGTAACTTGGACTATATAACAAAAAAAGGTGAAAATTTAATTTCTACTTCAGATGTATTAATTGGTGGCAGAAGGAATTTAGAATCTGTAAAAAACTTTGAAGGAGAAAAAATAATATTAGATTCTAATTTAAGAGAAATTGTAGAGTATATAAATAACAATAGTGAAAAGCAAATATCAATAATAGCTTCAGGTGACCCATTGATATATGGTATAGGTAAGTATTTATCTAAAAATATTGATAATAAGATGTTAAATATGGTTTCTGGAATTAGTTCTTTACAATATATATTTTCAAGGATATATGTTGATATGAATGATTTATATATTACCAGTAGTCATGGTAAAATACCAGATTTCGATTATATACTATCACATAAAAAAGTATGTATGGTTACAGATTCTAAGATAGGGCCAAAGCAAATAAGTAAAGAAATAATAGATAGAAATTTAAATAAAATTATTGTTGTAGGTGAGAATTTATCATACAACAATGAAAAAATAACAATAGCAAAGCCAGAAGAAATAATAAGAATGGACAATTTCGGAATGAATGTTGTGGTGATTTTAGATGAAGAATAGTGAATTTATAACAGGTAAGGTTCCAATTACTAAAGAAGAAGTTAGAGCAATATCAATAAGCAAACTAAATTTAGTAAATGCTAAGAATTTCATAGATATAGGTGCTGGTACAGGAAGTGTAAGCATTGAAGCTGCATATAACTATCCCAATTTAAATGTTATATCTATAGAGAAAAATGATGATGCTGTAGAGCTTATAGAAAAAAATATCAAAAAATTTAATTTAAAAAATGTAGAAGTAATAAATGGCTATGCTCCGATAAATATAAATTTAAATACTAAAGTTGACTCTATTTTTCTTGGGGGTACTGGAAATAACTTAGAAGAAATAATAGCGTGGTCTAAAAAAACTTTAATTACAGGAGGAAGACTTGTAGCTAATTTTATAATCATAGAAACATTTAATCAAACTCTAAAGTTACTTAGAAAATATGGATTTAAAGAAATAGATGTATGTGTTTTAAATGTTTCTAAACTAGAGAAACTGGGAAAAGGTGAATATTTTAAACCACTAAATCCTATATATATAATATCTTGTGAAAAAGGGGAAAATGATGATGAATAAAGTACATTTTGTAGGAGCAGGACCTGGAGACAAAGAACTAATAACTTTGAAAGGGTATAAACTGTTAAGTAATGCAGATGTAGTAATATATGCAGGGTCACTTGTCAATCCTGAGCTTTTAGAATACTGTAAAGAAGATTGTCAAATACATAATAGTGCACATATGGATTTACAAGAAATAATAGATGTTATGAGAGATGGTATAGAAAATAACAAGTCTGTTGTGAGATTACAAACAGGAGATTTTTCTATATACGGTTCAATTAGAGAACAAGTGGAAGATTTAAATAAATTGAATATAGACTATGATTGTACACCAGGAGTGAGTTCTTTTTTAGGAGCAGCTTCATCTCTAGGAGTGGAATATACAGTTCCTGAAATTTCTCAAAGTGTCATTATAACGAGAATGGAAGGAAGGACTCCAGTTCCTGAAAAGGAATCAATACAATCTTATGCTAAGCATCAGACATCTATGGTAATATTTTTATCTGTTCAAGAGATTGAAAAGGTTGTGTCTAAATTATTAGAAGGCGGTTATCCAAAGGACACACCTATAGCAGTTATATATAAAGCTACGTGGGCGGATGAAAAAATAGTTAAAGGAACTTTAAATGATATAACTGTAAAAGTTAAAGAAAATAACATAAATAAAACGGCTTTAATAATGGTAGGTAGATTTTTAGGAGAAGAATATAATAATTCAAAGTTATATGATAAGGGTTTTAAACATGAGTATAGAGGGTAATATCGCTATAATTTGTATTACAGAAAACGGAAAAAATTTAGCTATAAAGATAGAATCTTTAGTAGACAATTGTGTTGTATATCAAATAAAAAATAAAAAAGGTACTTTAGTTATCAGTCAGGAAGATTCTGTACAAATAGTACAAAAGAAACTAAGTGATTTTGTAGGAGAGGTATTTAATAAATTTGAGTACATAATATTTATAATGGCGACAGGGATAGTTGTACGGAGTATAGCACCATATATAATAAGCAAGTTTAGTGACCCTGCCATTCTAGTGATAGATGAGAAAGGACAAAATGTAATAAGTTTATTGAGTGGACATGTTGGAGGAGCAAATAGTTTAACACATTATATAAGTAGTCTTATCAATGCGAATCCAGTAATAACAACAGCTACTGATGTAAACCAAAAAGCTTCTTTAGATATGATAGCAAAAAAATTAAATGCTTATATTGATAACTTTAGAGAAAATGTAAAAGAAGTAAATTCTATGTTAGTAAATGGTAAATGTGTTGGTTTGTATGTTGAGGAAGGCTATCAAGTTGACACTAGAGGATTTAAGCTTATAAAAAGTAGTAAAGAATTAAAAGGTAGTTGTTTAAATAACTATATAGAAAGAATAGTTATAGTAAGCAACAAGATAAATTTTACTAAAGATATTGAAAGTTTAGAGATAGATAATTTAGAGATGGATAATAACTTTACGCATAATTATTACAGAGAAAAAATAATAAAAGTGATTCCAAAAGATATAGTTATAGGGATTGGGTGTAGAAAAGACACAGATAGTAAGTTGATGTTTGATTCTTTACTAGAATTTTTTGAGGAACAAAATATAGATATTAAAGCTGTGAAAATAATTGGGAGTATAGAACTAAAAAAAGATGAAAAGGCAATCATTGATTTAGCAAAAAAACTAAAAGTGCCATTTAAGACATTTTCAAGGGATGAAATATCCAAGGTTGATGATATGTTTGATAAATCTGATTTTGTGAAAAAAAATGTAGGTGTATATTCAGTAGCAGAACCTGTAGCATATCTTTTAAGTAAAGGGAACTTAATAGTTGAAAAACATAAATGTAAAGGAATAACTTTTTCAGTAGGGAGAATAAAAATATGATATATGTTGTAGGAATTGGACCAGGCAGTAAAGATACAATGACTTTGGAGGCGATAAAAGCAATAGAGGACTCTGAGGCTATTGTTGGATATAAGACTTATATAAATTTAATAGAAGAATTTATAAGTGATAAAGAAGTAATTCAAAATGGTATGAGACAAGAAGTTGATAGATGTAAACAAGCAGTAGAGGAAGCAAAAAAAGGGAAAAAAGTAGCAGTTATAAGTAGTGGAGATGCTGGTATATACGGAATGGCAGGACTTATTTTAGAATTAATATCTAAGGAAAGTGAAGATATAAAAGTTAAAGTAATTCCAGGTGTTACTGCTAGTATTGGTGCAGCGGCTATACTTGGAGCGCCTATTATGCATGATTTCTGCCATATAAGTTTAAGTGATTTAATGACTCCATGGGAAGTAATTGAAAAAAGATTAAAGTTAGCTGCAGAAGCTGATTTTATAATATGTCTATATAATCCAAGAAGTAAGGGAAGAAGTGAACATCTAAGTAAAGCATTTAAAATAATGGGAGAGTTTAAAGATGGAAATACACCTGTTGGAGTCGTCAAAGATGTAGGTAGAGAAAAAGAAACTAAGTTTATATGTACTTTTGAGAATATGGATTTTGAAAAAGTTGATATGACTACTATGGTTATAATCGGAAATAAATCTACTTATATTGATGGTGAACTGATGATAACTCCAAGAGGTTATACAGTATGATTTTGATTTTAGGAGGAACTTCAGATAGTTTAGCTATATGTGATAGGATAAATGAATTGGAAAATCAGCCCTATGTACTTTCAGTAACTACAGAATATGGAAAAGAACTTGCACAAAAACATGCAAATAATATAGTTTTAGGTAAGCTTGGAAAAGAAGAAATGCTAAGGTTTATAAAGGATAATCATATAGTTAGGATAATAGATGCTACTCATCCTTATGCAGTCGAAGTATCTAAAAATGCTATTACTTGTGCAAAGTTATCAAACATAGAATATATAAGATTTGAAAGAAAATCTTTAATAGAAGAAATAAATTATGACAATAAGTTTATAGTAAATACAATTGAAGAAGCTTGTAAAATTGCAAATAAAATAGGAAAAAATATATTTATAGGAACAGGAAGTAAAAATTTAAACAGATTTGTAGAAGAAATAAGTAATAAAAATTTAGTGGTTAGAGTTCTTCCAACAAGTGAAGTTATCTTAAGTTGTGAAAAATTAGGTTTAAATGCAGACAATATAATAGCAATGAAGGGTCCGTTTAGCCAGTGTATAAACGAAGAAACATATAAACATTATGATGTAGATTTAGTTATAACAAAAGAAAGTGGGGTAGCAGGAGGTTTTTTAGAAAAAGTAAATGCATGTAAAAATCTCAATATACCAGTAGTAATTATTAAACGAGAATCGATTAACTATGAAAATGTAATTAATGACATAAATAAAATTAAAGACGTAATTGTGTGATTTTTAGGAGGAGAAGATATGAAGAAAGCCTTATTAGTAGTAAGTTTTGGGACAAGCTATCATGAAACAAGAGAAAAGACAATAGATGCATGTGAAAATAAAATAAAAAATTCATTAAAGAATTATGATTTTTTTAGAGCTTATACATCAAACATGATAATAAACAAAATAAAGAAAAGAGATGGCATAGAAATAGACAACCCTATACAAGCTTTAGATAAAATATATGAGCAAGGGTATGAAGAAGTAATAATTCAAACGCTTCATATTATATGTGGAGAAGAATTTAATAAGCTAAAAGAACAAGTAGAAAGCTATTCTTCTAAATTTAAAAAACTTGTATTAGGTAGACCTTTACTTACTCACATAGAGGACTATCAAGAATCAGTAGAGGCAATTAAACATCAAATTCCTCATATGGAAAGTGATGAAGCAGTAGTATTTATGGGACATGGAACAGTTCATGAGTCTCATTCAGCATACCCAGCCTTAGAATATATGCTTAGAGATAATGGAGTAAATGCTTATGTTGGTACAGTTGAAGGTTATCCAGAAATAGAACATGTAATGAGAAGATTAAAAGAAGGAAATATAAAAACTATAAATTTAATGCCATTTATGTTAGTTGCAGGTGACCATGCTATAAATGATATGGCAGGAGATGAAGAGGATTCTTGGAAGACAATACTTGAAGATAATGGATTTAATGTGAAAATTCATTTAAAAGGGCTAGGAGAAAATCCTTATATACAAGATAAATTTGTTCGTCATGCTCTTAAATGTGCAGAAACTGCTAAGTTTTATGGTATAGGAACAGGACCAGGAGATAGCTCTTTACTTACAATAAAAGCAGTTAATACTCTAAAAAAACTAGATATTTTATACACTCCAGAGTCAAAAAGGGGTGGAGAAAGTTTGGCATTATCAATAGTTAATGAATATTTATCAGAATCATTAGAGATAAAATCTAGACATTTCCCAATGAGTTTTGACGGAAACGAAAAAGAACTAGCTTGGGACAATGTAGCAGAGGAAATTATCTTAGATGTTAATAATGGAAAAAATGTAGGATTTGTAACACTGGGTGACCCTATGCTTTATAGTACATATGTGTATATAATGAACAGAATAGTAGATGAGATAGAAGTAGAAACTATACCAGGAATTTCTTCATTTTCGAATATAGCATCTAATCAAAATTTTCCATTGGTTATGGATAGAGAAGCATTAGTAGTAGTTCCTTGTACTATGGAAGATGATAAGATAGAGAATGCTCTACAAAATTATAATTCCATAGTGTTAATGAAAGTGTATAAGAATTTTAAAGAAATAATAAAAAAATTAGAAAAATATAATCTGATAGAACATGCTATTTTAGTTAGTAATTCGTCTCAAGATAGTGAAACTGTATTTAAGGATTTAAGAGAAGCACACCTTGAAGATAAGATATCTTATTTTTCTACAATACTAGTAAATAAAGAGAACAAAATAAAATAGACGAATGTAATACTTAAAGGAGATTTAATATGAATATTGTGGTTGGAACTAGGGGTAGTAATCTAGCACTTATACAAACTGAATGGGTAATAAATGAGCTAAAAAAGAAATATCCTCATATTAATTTTGAAATCAAAATTATAAAAACAAAAGGAGATATAATTCAAAATGTTTCCTTAGATAAGATAGGCGATAAAGGATTATTTGTAAAAGAAATAGAGCAACAATTATTGGATGGACAGATAGATATAGCAGTACATAGTATGAAAGATATGCCATCTTATTTAGCAGATGGACTAAAATTTGCTCATACACCTAAAAGAGAAGACCCAAGAGATGTGTTAATACTTAGAGATGAATATAAAAGCTTAGATGATTTACCTCATGGAGCAGTAATCGGAACAGGGAGTAAAAGAAGAAAGTTTCAATTATTAAAGCAAAGACCTGATTTAAACATAGTTCAAGTTAGAGGGAATGTAGAAACTAGAATACGAAAAATTAAAGATGAAAATCTACATGGAATAGTATTAGCTGCATCAGGAATAATAAGAGCTAATTTACAAGATAAAATAAGTTCTTATTTACCTGTTGATGTTGTTATTCCAGCACCTGCTCAAGGGGCTTTAGCTATAGAGATAAGAAGTAATGATAGTGATGTTGAGGAAATAGTGAACTCGCTAAAAGATAATGATACAGAAATCCAAATATTAGCTGAAAGAGGATTTTTAGATGGTGTGAATGGAAGTTGTCATATCCCAATGGCGGCTTATTGTGAAATAAATCAAGATAAAATACATCTTACTGGTTTATATGGTGATTCAGATGGAAATAAAATAGTAATTAAGTCCATAGAAGGAGATATTTCTTCTCCTAGAGAGTTAGGTTTAAAGTTAGCTAAACTTGTATTGAAGGAGTATGAAAATTATGAAGGGTAAGGTTTACTTAGTAGGTGCAGGACCAGGTGATTATAAACTCATGACTATAAAAGGTTTAGAGTGTATAAGAAAATCAGATGTAATAGTATATGATAGATTAGCAAATAGTAGTTACTTAAGAGAAGCTAAACCAGATTGTGAATTTATATATGTAGGAAAGGCATCAAGCAATCATATTTTACCACAAGAGGATATAAATAGAGTTATAGCAGAAAAAGCTAAAGAAGGAAAACTTGTGACTCGTTTGAAAGGTGGAGACCCTTATGTATTTGGTAGAGGTGGAGAGGAAGCAGAGACTCTAGTGGATGAAGATATAGAGTTTGAAGTAGTTCCAGGGATAACTTCTGCAATAGGAGGCTTATGCTATGCGGGTATTCCTATAACACACAGAGACCATGCTTCATCATTTCATGTAATAACAGGTCATTTGAAAGGTGATGATAGTGGAGAATTAAATTGGAATGCTCTTGCAAACAATAAAGGTACTCTTGTGTTTTTGATGGGGATTTCTAACTTGAAGAAAATAAGTGAAAACTTGATGAAAGAGGGAAAAAGCAAAGATACACTAGTTGCTCTTATAAGTTGGGCAACTAGATATAATCAAAGGGTTGTTACATCTACACTTGAAAATGTATATGAAGTTGCTATCAAAGAAGAAGTAAAACCACCAACTCTTATAGTAGTTGGAAGTGTTGTAGGACTTAGAGAAAAACTGAATTTCTTTGAAGGTAAACCTTTATTTGGAAAAAGTATAGCTGTAACTAGGTCTAGAAATCAAAATAGTGTATTAGTCGAAAAGATAATGGATTTAGGAGGGAATCCAATAGAGATACCTACTATTAAGATAGAAAAAATACAAGATAATACTAAATTGGAAAAGGAAATAAAAAATATAAGTGAATATAAATATCTAGTTCTAACTAGTAAAAATGCAGTAGAAATATTTTTTGAGAAGGTTTATGAAATGAATTTTGATTCAAGAATATTGTCTAATCTAAAGATATGTGCTATAGGCTCAGCTACATCAAGTGAATTGAAAAAAAGAGGAATTATAGCAGATATAGTACCAAAAAAATTTGTAGCAGAATCATTATATGAAGAGCTAGCACCAATTTTAAATGACAATGATAAGATACTCATACCTAGAGCGGAAAATGCTAGAGACTATTTAGTTGATAAACTTAAAGATATTTGTGAAGTAGCAGAAATACATACATATAGAACAGTGATAGATGAAGATAAAAGAAATGAGATATTAGATATTTTAAATTCTAATGAGATAGATTATATAACATTTACAAGTTCATCAACAGTAAATAATCTTATTGAGATTATAGGAAAAGAAAATATTAAAATCTTAGATAAAATAAAAGTATTGTCTATAGGGCCTATAACTACAGAGACAATAAATAATTTAGGAATAAATTTATATAAAGAGGCTACAACATCTACAATAAATGGATTAGTAGATTTAATTATAGAAAATTAATTTTGGAGGATTGAGATGTTAAGAAGACCAAGAAGACTAAGAGCAAGTAAAGCAATAAGAAATTTGGTGAGAGAAACTAAAGTAAATGTGGAAGATTTAATATACCCTCTATTTGTAGTAGAAGGTGAGAATGTAAAAGAAGAAATTAAATCTTTACCAGATGTTTATCACTTATCAATAGACATGTTGGAAGAAGAAATAAAAGAAATAAGAGATTTGGGAATTGAACATATAATGTTATTTGGTGTACCAGATGAAAAAGACGAATGTGCATCACAAGCGTTTAATGAGAATGGAATAGTACAAAAAGCGATTAGAAAGATAAAGGAAATAGATTCAAATATAAATGTAATAACAGATGTCTGTATGTGTCAGTACACAAGTCATGGGCATTGTGGAATTTTAACAGATACTGGTTATGTTGATAATGATAAATCATTAGAATATCTAGCTAAGATATCTGTAAGTCATGCTAAAGCAGGAGCAGATATGGTTGCTCCATCTGACATGATGGATGGAAGAATACAAGCAATAAGAGAAGCTTTAGATGAAAATGGTCTGGAAAATATCGGTATAATGGCTTACAGTGTTAAATACGCTTCAAATTTTTATGGGCCTTTTAGAGAAGCAGCTCATTCAGCACCATCATTTGGAGATAGAAAGACATACCAGATGGACCCTGCAAATAGCAATGAAGCTATGATAGAAACGGAACTTGATATATTAGAAGGTGCAGATATACTTATGGTTAAACCTGCATTATCATATTTAGATGTTATAAGAAGAGTTAAAGATAATTTTGATTTGCCTTTAGCTGCTTATAATGTAAGTGGAGAATACTCTATGCTTAAGTTAGCTGTTAAAGAAGGATTATTAAATGAAGATGTAATTCTTGAAGCAATCACATCTATAAAGAGAGCAGGAGCAGATATAATAATAACTTACTTTGCTAAAGATATTGCTAAATTATTAAGAAAATAATCTATTAAAATATAAAGTATTATGAAAAGTATAGAAATTGTAATTTGTTATTTTAAACTATTTTATCTACAAGTCTAGTACTCTATAATCCTAGTAAATGAAAATATGAGTGACTTTACAATTTCTATATTTGTTTATGTATTTAATAAAAATTTTGGAGGGTAAAAATGATATATCCTATTAACTTAAAATTAGATGACTTAGATGTAGTCATAATAGGAGGAGGAGAGGTTGCATATAGAAAATGCAAAAACTTTCTAGACTTTAATAAGAGTGTTACTGTAGTTTCTAAACATATTTTAAATAAGTTTTATGATTTACAAGGGAACATAAATATAATAAAAGACAATTATAAAGAAGAATATATAGAAAGTAGTTCTGTGATAATTGCTGCTACAGATAATAGGTCGTTGAATTTAGAAATAGGATTATATTGCAGAGAAAATAAAAAACTAGTAAATGTTGTTGATAATGTAAAAATATCAAATTTCACCATTCCATCCTATGTAAAAAGAGGTGATTTACTTATAAGTGTATCCACAGGGGGAAAAAGTCCATCTTTGTCTTCAAAAATAAAAAAGGAGCTTGAAGAAAAATATACTGAGGATTATGAGGAATATTTGAATGTGTTAGGTGAGATTAGAAAAGAAGTTATAAAAAAATATCAAGATAAGAATAAAAGAAAAAGTATACTTAATATGTTGATAGCACTTGATTTAGATGAATTAAAAAAGTTTAATGTATAAAGTTTTTAAAAAAAATATTAAAAAGCTGTTGACGAATTATTTTTAAGGTGATATAGTATTACTTGTCCTTAAGAAAAGGGCAAACATGAAAAATGAACTTTGAAAATTAAACAGTAGGTTAATTTATAAAACAAGAAACAAACCATAAAGCCA